>NZ_JBJLSG010000128.1:0-14268 GCF_050871925.1 Kineococcus gurbantunggutensis | reverse complement strand
GCCGTGGTGCTGGACGTGGGGCGAGAGCTTGTGGCCGCCCCCGGCGCGGAGGAGGGGCCCCGGCGGCGCCGCGCGCACGCCGGCGCCCCGGGCCCGCGCCCGGACCCCTCCGCCGGCGCGGCCGCGCTGGACGAGCACGCCCGCGCCCTGCACCGCCGCCGCGAGCCGTGGGGCGTCAGCGCCCACGACGCGCTGGAGGCGCTGGCCGAGCTGGCCGAGCGGCCCCTGCCGGCCAGCACCACCCGCCGCCTGCGCGGCCAGGCGCTGACGGCGTGCCGCCGCGAGGACCTGCCGCTGTGGGCCGGGCGGGTGCGCCGGGCCGTGGAGCTGGGCGCCTTCGACGTCACCGGCGCCGGCACCCCGTGGGCCGGGGCGCAGCTGCGCACCCGCGAGGCGGCCGAGGAGACCCTCGCCCGGGTGCGCCGCGTCGTGGAGGAGACCCTGCCGGCCGCCCGCGCCCTGCTGGCCACCGTGTGCGACGCCGTCGGGCTGCGCGGCGCGGCCTCGGTGGCGGAGGCCACCGAGCGCGTAGAGCTGCTGGACGGCGTGCGCACCACCGTCGCCCGCTTCGGCCCGGAGGTGTTCGCCGGGTCCCTGGGCGACGTGGCCGCGGCCACCGCCACCTCGGCGTGGCGGCGCGACAACGGCGTGCGGATGGGCGTGCTGGCGCGCTGGCGGCTGCGCCGGCAGGCCCGCGCCATGGTGGTGCCCTCGGCGGCGCCGGAGGGCGTCGCGGAGCTGCACGAGTGGCTGCAGCGGGCCCGCGCCCAGCGCCTGGCCTGGCAGCGGGTCTCGGTGCGCGAGGCCGCGCCCCGCGTGCCCGACGGGCTGGAGGAGCTGCGCGCGGCCGTGGCGGCGCTGCGCACCGACCTGGTGGACCTGCAGCGGGTGCTGCCCGTGCGCCTGGTCGCCGAGCTCACCGACGAGGGCTCACTGCTGGTGGTGCCCCTGCCGGAGCTGACGGGGCTGCTGCGCTCGCTGGCCGCCGACGCCGCCGCGCTGAACGACCTGCCCGAGCGCACCGTGCTGCTCGACGAGCTCGCCGCCGCCGGCTGGCAGCCGCTGCTGGACGACCTCGGGGCGCGCTGGGACGGGCCCGGCAGCGTGGACCTGACCGCCGAGGTGGAGTGCGCGTGGTGGTCCGGGGTGCTGGAGGCCCTCTCCCTGGCCGACCCCCTGGTCGGCGCCCCGGACGCGGCGGTGCTGCGCAGCGCCCGCGCCGGGCTGCAGCTGGCCGAGGCCGCCGCCCGCGCCCACGACGCCCGCGAGGTGCGCCGCGCCGTGGACGCGCGCGTGCTCGCCCTGCCGCCCGCCCCCGCCGAGCGCCCGCTGCGGGTGCCGCCGCGCGCGGCCACCCGCGACCCCGAGCCGCTGGGCCCGGAGCTGGCGCCGGCGGCCGCGGTGCTGCCGTGCACGGCGCTGTCGGCGGCCGCGGCGGCCGCCCTGGCCGCGGACCTGCCGCCGGCGGACCTGGTGGTGGTGCTGGGGGCGCGCTCGACCGCCACGTCCTGGGTGCTGCCGGCGCTGGCGCACGCCCGGCAGGTCGTCGTCGTGGGCGACCCGGCGCTGCCGGGCCCGCGGGACCTGCCCACCGCGGCCGCGGCCCCCGCGGACGCCCCGCAGGCCGAGGGCACCGGGGCCGCCGGGTCCGCGGGACCCGCCGAGGTCCCGGCCGGGCTGCTGGACGACGCCGACGGCGTCCTGCCCGTGCTGCGCCTGGAGCGCCAGCACGCCTGCCTGGACGACCGGCTGCAAGAGGGCCTGGTGCCGCCCGGCGCGCAGGACTCCCTGCCCGGCGCCGGCCCCGACCCGCGCGCGGTGCTGCGCACCTCCAGCCGGGCCGCGCGCGGCGGCGGCGCCCGCCACCGCCCGGACGTGCTGGTCGACCTCGTCGCCGACGTCGTCGTCGACGCCCTGCGCCGCCGCCCGGCCCAGTCGCTCGGCGTGGTAGTGCCCGACGCCGGGGGCGCCGACCTGCTCGGCGACGCCGTGCGGCGGCGCCTGGCCGACCACGGCCTGTCCGAGCGCGGCCCGGCGGGGCGCGGCGGCGAGGGCCTGCTGGTGGCCTGCCCGGCCCGCTGGACCGGCGAGCGCCGCGACCACGTCGTCGTGGTGGCCGACGCGGTCCTCACCGGTGCCGGGCTGGGCGCCGGCCCGGCAGCGACCGGGGACGCCGTGCTGGCGCTGTCGCGCTCCCGGGCGCGCACCACCCTGGTGCTCGACGACGCCCGCTGGGACGAGGAGGAGCACGCCGGCGCGCCGGGCGAGCCGGGCCGGCACCTGCTGCTGCGCGTCGCGCTCGCCTGGGAGGCGCGCGAGGAGCAGCCCGCCGCGCCCGCCACGGCGCTGGAGCGCCGCCTGGCGGGGGCGTGCCGGGCGCTGGGCCTGCCCGTGGCGCTGGGCGCGGGCCGCTCGCGCAGGGTCCCGCTCGCGGTGCGCCGCCCGGACGGGACGGGCCCGGCCCTGGCGGTGCAGCTGGACGGCCCGGCGTGGGCCGCGGCCGGTGTCGTCGAGCGCGAGGTGACCACCCCGGCGCGCCTGGAGCACCGCGGGTGGCGGTGCGTGCGCTCGCTGGAGACGGACGTCCTGGCGGACCCCGCGGGGGAGGCCGAGCGGATCGCGCAGCGCTGGAGGGAGGCCGTGACCGAGCACGGCAGCGACGCCGAGCTGGTCCTGGACCTGCGCGCGGCCCCGGCCGGCGCTCCGGTGCCGCCGGCGGCGCCGGAGGCCCGGCGCGCGCCGCGCGGGGGCGGGGCCTCGCCGGCGCGCCGGCGCGGGCAGCCGGGCGCCCCCGGTGCTCCCGGTGCAGGTACGGGTGCGGGTGGCGCGCCCGCGAGCGCCGGTGACGCGCAGGCCGGCGCGGACGGTGCGCAGGCCGGCGCGGCGGCGACCGGGCAGCAGCAGGACGGGGCCGGCGTGCCGGTGCCGCGCGAGGAGGCGTCGTGAGGGGACCGGGCGAGGACGACGAGCGCGAGGTGCCCCTGGAGGACGAGCGCTCCGCGGACGACCGCGACGAGGGCTGGGGCGGGCGGGCCGCGGGCCTCGATGACGACTGGTACCTGTCCGAGCGCCCGCCGCACTGGGACTGAGGCCCGCGCCGCCGCGACCCGGCCCGGGCGCTCCCCGCCACGGGGAGTGCCCGCGGTCCCGCTGTCCGCGACGGTGGGATGACGTGTCGTCGAGCGCGGGTGACGGTGCGTCGACCTCTCCAGATCGTTCCCTCCGGAGGGCTTCCTCAGCGCACCGGCGGCGCACATGATGGGCGCCAGCCGGCGACCGGGGACCTCCCGCAGCGGACCTCCCGCAGCGGTCGCGGCCGCTGGGACGCGACGGTCGCGAGGGTCGGAGGTGGGGGCGTGCGCCGGTACCGCAGCGCGGTGCTCCCCGGCGCCGCAACGGCCGCCGGTGCCGCCGTGGCGCTGCCGGCGCGGCCCCCGCGCGACGCCCCGCCCGCCGTGCCCGCCGTGGCCGCCAGGCCGCTCCCGCCGACCGCTCCGGCCTCCCCGGTGGACCCGCCCGCGCTGCTGCTCCTGCTGCCGGCCGTGCTCGTGCTCGCCAGCGCCTGGCTGCCGCTGGAACCGCCGTGGCGCGCCGGCCCCTTCCCGCTCGTCCTGGCCCTGGTCGTCGCCGCCACCACCGCGGCGGCCGGCACCGGGCCCGCCAGCGGGCAGCGCCGCGCCGCCCGCTCGGCCTGCTGGGGCCTGGCCGCCGCCCTCACCGCGCTGGCCCCGCTGACCCTGGCCCTGCTGGCCCGGTGCCTGCCGCTGCTGCACCGCGCGGCGCGCCGGCAGCAGCCCTGGCGCGCCGCGCTCACCGACCTGGCCGCGGCCGCGGCCGGCGTCCTGACGTGCCGGCTGGTGCTCGACGCGCTGGTGGGTTCGCGCCTGGGCGCGGGCGCGGCGGTGCTCGAGGCCCGGCAGTGGCCGGCCGTGCTGGCCGGCGGCGCGGCGGGCCTGCTGCTCGAGGCGCTCGTGGCCCGCGCCCCCCGCCGGCCCACGCCCCCCGCCGGGACCGGCGGCCGGGCGCGTCCGGCCGCCGCGGGAACCCGCGCGGCCCGGGCGACCCGCGCGGCCCGGGCGACCGGGGCGGCGGTGGTCGCCGCGGCGGTGGCCGTGGCCGCCGTCGCGGCCGTGGCCGCCCCCGTCACGGCGGTCGGCGCCGACGCCGGCCCGGCGGCGGTGCTGCTGGCGGCGTCGGCCGCGGCGGTGGGCGCCCTCGCCGCGCTGGTGCGCCGCCGCCAGGCGCGCCCCGCCGTGGACGAGCTGACCGGCCTGCCCGAGCGCGAGGCGCTGCTCGCCGCCGTGGAGCGCGCCCTGGCGGCGCCCGGCGCGCAGCCGGGTCTGCTCGTGGTGGACCTGGACCGCTTCCACGACCTCAACGACACCCTGGGCCACCCCACCGGGGACCTGCTGCTGCGGCGCGCCGGCCGGCGGCTGACGGAGCTGGCGCCGCCGGGCGCGGTGGTGGCCCGGCTGGGCGGCGACCAGTTCGCGGTGCTCGTGCCCGCGGGCGCCGCGGCCGAGGACCTCGCCGGGCGGGTGGTGGAGCAGGCGGCGCACCCCGTGGACGTCGGCGCCCTGCAGGTGCTGGTGCCGGTCAGCGTGGGCGTCGCGGTGGCCCCGCGGCACGGCACGAGCGCGGCCGCCCTGCTGCGCGCGGCCGACGTCGCCCTGCACCGCGCCAAGGTGGTGCGCGGGCGGGCCTGCACCTACGACGGCCAGGCGCGCGCGGGCGGCGTGGAGCGCCTGCGCCTGCTGGGGGAGCTGGGCCGCGCCCTGGCGCGCGGGGAGCTGTTCGTGGAGTACCAGCCGCAGGTGGACCCGGCCACCGGCGTGGTCGTCGGCGCCGAGGCGCTGGTGCGGTGGCGCCACCCGCAGCTCGGCACCGTGGCGCCGGACCGCTTCGTGCCGCTGGCGGAGGAGTCCGGCCTGGTGCGGGACCTGACCGTGGTGGTGCTGGAGCGGGCCCTGGCCGACCTGGCGGGCTGGCGGGCGTTCGGCTGCGACGTGACGGTCTCGGTGAACGTGTCCGCGCGCCTGCTGGCGGACGCGGACCTGCCGCAGCTGGTCGAGGACGCGCTGCGCGCGCACCGCGTGCCGGCGCGCTGCCTGGTGCTGGAGGTCACCGAGACGGGGCTGGTCTCCGACCCGCGCCGGGCCGGCGAGGTGGTGCGCGCGCTGCGGGCGCTGGGCTGCTCCGTGGCGGTCGACGACTACGGCACCGGGCACTGCTCGCTGCAGTACCTCACCGGCCTGGACGTGGACGAGCTGAAGATCGACCGCGGCTTCGTCACCGCGATGACCACCGACCACGTCCGCGCGGTCATCGTGCGCTCGACCGTGCAGATGGCGCGCGACCTGGGCCTGCGGGTGGTCGCGGAGGGCGTGGAGGACGCCGGCACCCTGCGGGTGCTGGCCGGCATGGGCTGCCACCTGGTGCAGGGCACCCACCCGGGCGTCCCGCGGGGGCCCGGCGAGGTGCTGTGGCTGCTGGCGACCGCGGGCAGCCGGGCGGAGGCGGGCGGCGTCGACCGGCTGGTGGCACCGCGCCGCCCCTCCGCCGCGGGCTGACCGGCCGCCCGCCGCAGGCTCCGCACGGTCTGCGGGGTCCGTGCGGTCCGTGGGGTTCACGGCGCGCGCAGGGCCACGACCGTGCGGCCGGCCGCGGCGGTGAGGTCCGACGCCGTGCGCGCGTCGACGGCCACGAGCACGCTGCCCGCCGACGGGGCCTGGGCGCCGAGCAGGCCGCCGCTGCCGCCCGCGGACGGCACGGCCAGCACGACGACGTCGGTGGCGACCCGCTCGGCGCCGGTGGCCAGGCCGGTGACGGGGTCCTCGGTGCGGGCCAGGACGTCCACGCGCGCGCCGGGGCGCAGGCCCTCCAGGACGGCGGGGTCGCCCACGGCCACGGTCGTGGCCAGGGTGCCGGGCGGCTGCCCGCTCAGCAGGCCCGCGCCGGTGGTGCGCGCGTCGGTGAGGGCCTCCCCGCGGCGCACGGCCCCGGCGAGCACGGCGCCCTCGGCCGCGCCCGGTGCCAGCGCGCCGTCGGGCACGTGGGGGCGGGGTCGCTGCGCGCGCTCGAGGTCGCCGGCGCTCAGCACGGCGCCGGCGGGCAGGTCGCGGGCGGCCACGAGCACCGCCCGCACCGGCGGGTCGGGCGGGGACAGCGCCGAGACCGCCACGCCCGCGGCCGCGGCGGCCAGGCCGGCGCTGAGCCAGCGGCGGGCCAGCCGGCGGCGCCGGCGCTCGCGGGGACCGGCGGGCCGGGGCGTCGTCTCGGGGAGCACGCCGGGACGCTAGGCGCGGCGCCCCGGCGCGGGCGGGGCGCCGCGCGCCGGCTGTGGACGGCGGCGCCGGCGCGGCGGCGGTGCGGACCGCGGCGCCGGCGCGGGCGTCAGGCGGCCGAGCCGCTGGAGGAGGACCCCGACGAGGAGGACGACGAGGACGACGACGAGGAGCTCGACGAGGACGACGAGCTGGAGGAGGAGCCGGCGTCGGCCGGGGCCTTCTTCTCGGCGGGCTTGTCGGTCGAGCCCGCGCCGGAGGAGCCGGTGCGCGAGTCGGTGCGGTAGAAGCCGGAGCCCTTGAAGACGATCCCGACGTTGTTGAACAGCTTGCGCAGGGTGCCGGAGCACTCCGGGCAGGTGGTCAGGGCGTCGTCGCTGAAGGACTGGCGGACCTCGAAGGTGTGGTCGCACTGCTGGCACGCGTAGGCGTAGGTGGGCACGTCGTCTCCAGGGAGCTGCGGACCCCGACTGGCACTCGGGGCGTTCGAGTGCCAATCGTACTCGCCGCGGCCGCTGCGCGCGGCGCCGCGCGCTCAGCGGGGGGTGCGCGGGCGGCGGGGCAGCACCGGCCCCAGGGGGCGCGCGTGCGCGCGCAGCCAGCCGTCGTCGGTGCCCGCGCGGCGGGCCGCGGCGGCCGCCGGCGGCTCGGGGGCGTCGGCGTCCACGGTCAGCAGCGTGAAGCCCCCCGCGGCGCCCGCGGCGGTGGTGGCGCGCGCGGCGCCCACCTCCAGCACGCCCTCGCGGCGGGTGAGCACCGGCACCGTCCCCGGCGCTCGCCCCAGCAGCGCGGCGCGCCCGCCGGTGGCGGCCCGCCACCGCGCCGCCCACGCGCGCAGCAGCGCGCTCTCGTCGGGGTCGGCCAGGTCGCCGGCGCCCGCGCCCGGTGCGCGGGAGGCGGCGAGGACCACGCCGCTGACGCCGGCCGCGGCCGCCTCGTCCAGCTCGGCGCGCAGCCAGGGCAGCTGCGCGAACCCCGCGGTGCGCAGGGAGCCGCCGGTGGCGTCCAGCAGCAGGTACCGGGTGCCGGCCAGCTCCAGCCGGCGCGGCCCCGCGGCCGCCCCGGTGCCCGCCTCCCCGTCGCCGGGCAGCCACGACCAGCCCGGGCCCGCGCCGCCCAGCTCGTCGGCCAGGACCCGGCGCACGGCCTCGACGTCGGCGGCGGTGCCGGCCCGGCCGGGGGCGCCGACGACGTCCCCGGCGAGCAGCACGTGCTGCGCGCCGGCGGCCACCGCCGCGCGCAGCGCGCGGCGCAGGACCTCGGCCCCGGCGGGCTGCCCGGCGCGCACGTGCGCGGCGGCGACCACCGCGACGCGCCCGGTGCGCGGGCCGGTGGCGGTGCCCGGTCCCAGGGCGGGGTCGCGCGGCTCGTCCACGGCGAGGGGCCCGGCGGGCACCGCCGGCGGCACGAGCGCCTCCAGCGCCGCCAGGTCCAGCGCGCCCGCCGCGCGGCGGGCGGGGTCGGTCTGGGCCAGGTAGACGCGCTCGAGGGCGGCCTCGCGCGCGCCGGCCGGCACCGGGGCCGTCAGCCGCCGCCAGCCGGTGAAGTCCACCCGCTCGGCGAACGTCAGCGGCCGGGCGGCGCCGTCCACGCGCAGGACCGCGCGCAGCCAGCCGCCGGCGCCGTCGCCGCGCACGCTCAGGGCCACCTCCCGCGCCCCGGCGGGCAGCGCGACCGGCGGGGAGGCGACGGCCGAGGCCACGGAGGTGCCGGCCGGCTGCTCGCGCGCGTCGTAGGTCAGGCGCAGGGCGCTGCGCACGCCGGGCAGGTCGCCCACGGCCACCGGCGCTAGCGAGGCGGTGGCGCGGGTGGCGGCCGCGCTCCAGCGCCCGGGGTCGGCCACCGGGTCGGCGGGCACGAGCACCGAGCCGAGGGCGACGACGGCCGTCGTGCGCACCGCGCCGGCGCGCAGCACCACCGGCACCGCGGCCGGGCCGGTGCCGGTCGCGGTCAGCCGCAGGCGCCCGCCGGGCAGCGCCGCCACGAGCAGCTGGGCGGGGTCGGCCTCGGCGGTGACGTCGGCGGGGTCCAGGCGGGCCCGGCGCCCCTCGCCGTCGCGGCCGGTGACCTCCACCTCGGCCACCGCGCCGGGGCCGGCCAGCACGGGCGCCGGCTCCAGCTCCAGGGCGCTCAGGGGGCCCAGGACCTCCACGAGCAGCCGCCCGGCCACGTCGCCGGCGCGCACGTCCAGGTGCGTGGTGCCCGGGGAGCGCCCGCGCAGCACCAGGCGGGCGCCCTGCACCTGCGCGACCTCGGCCACGCCCGTCTCGCCGGTGCCGGCGGCCGGCGCGGCCAGCGCGGCGGGGGCACCGGAGGCGTCGGTGCCGGCGACCTCCACCACGGTGTGCAGGCCGGGGAACAGGCGCGCCAGGGGCCCGCCGCGCCAGACGACGCCGGTGGCGCGGCCGTCGGCGGGCGGGGCCAGCAGCCCGACGGCGTGGGCCACCGGGCGCGGCGCGCCGTCGGAGGGCTCGCCGACGACGGCGACGCCCGCCTCGCCGGCCGGGCGGGCCACGAGCTGAGCGGAGCCGCCGCCGTCGAGCATGACGGCGCCCTCGGCCCCGGCCTCGAGCATGCGCTCGGCGGTCTCCACGGCCGTCAGCCCGCGCGAGCGGGCGGTGCCGCCGTCGACGGTGAGCAGCAGCAGCTCCCCGGCGCGGGTCCAGCCGATCGCGGTGCGCGCGCGCAGCGCCGCCCAGGTGGGGTCGGCGGTGTCGATCGGCGCGAGGCGCCCGTCGCGCACCAGCTCCAGGCGGGCGCCGAGCGCGAAGCCGCCGGAGCCGGGGGTCAGGGCGTCCACGCGCACCTCGACGGCGGTGCTCACCGGGGTGCCGGGGGCGGTGCCGGCCAGCGCGGCGGCGACGGCGCCGGTGGCGAGCAGCACGGCGCCGCCGGCGGGCACGGGGGTGCGGCCGGGGGCGCGCACGGCGCTGACGCGGCCCTCGCGCACCTCCAGCTCCAGCGCCCCGGGCCCGGGGGCGGCCAGGGCGCGGTCGCCGGGGCCCCACTCGGGGGTGAACAGCGCCAGGGCGTCGGGGGCCAGGGTGCGGCTGGCCAGGGCGGCCAGCGGCAGGGTGCGGGCGCCGACGGTGGCGGTGCCGACCAGCCGCACGTCGCCGACGCGCCCGGCCCACCCGGGCCCGGCCGCCTCGACGCCGACGGCGCGCTGGACGGCGGCGTCGGCCTTGAGGGCGCGCCCGGCGGCGACGACGGGCCCGTCGGGGGTGCCGGTGCGGTCGATGTCGAAGAAGTCGCCGTTGACGGCGGCGACCGCGCCGGCGGCGGCGGCCAGGTCGGTCGGGGTGCGCGGCTCGGACAGGCTGCGCTGCAGCAGCGCCGGGCGGGTGCCGGTGCCCGGCGCCAGCCGCAGCAGGGAGCTGCGCACGGCGCCGGCGGCGTCGAGGGTGGCCAGGCGCTCCAGGACGAGGCCGGGGGCGACGGCCAGCGTGCTGCGGGAGAGCTCCACGCGCCCGGGCGCGGCGGCGAGCAGGCGCACGTCGGGCAGGCCCGGCGGGACGGCGCCGCCGGGGGCCGCGCCGGCGGCCCGGGCGGCCGCGGCGCTCGCGGGGGTGAGCAGCAGCCCGCAGGCTCCGGCGAGGACCGTGCGACGGCGCATGGACGCACCGTACCCGCGCCCTCACTCGCTGATGAAAAGGAGTGACTAGGCGTGACCGCGGTGGGGGCCGCTGGGCCCGGCGCCGCGCCAGCCGGCGAGCTTGCCGTGCCGGCTGACCTGCTGCAGGCGCTCCTCCACCGCGGCGCGCTCGGCGGTGCCGGTGACCACGAGCACCTCGTCCCCGCGGCGCAGCGCGGTGCGCGCCCCCGGCACGAAGGTCGCCCCGTCGCGCGCCACCAGCGTCACGTTCGCGCCCGCCGGCAGCCGCAGCTCGAACACCTCCACGCCGTGCAGGCGCGAGCCCTCCCCGACGCGCACCCGCACCACGTCCGCCGACAGGGTGCCCAGCGGGGAGACCTCCACGTCCAGCTCGGAGGTGGTGGCGGTGGGCACCAGCCGCAGCGCCCGCGCCAGCGGCAGCAGCGTGCGCGCCTGCACCAGCGTGAAGACGACCACCAGCACCAGCACCACGTCGAACAGCCGCGCCGCCCCGGGCACCCCGGCCACCACCGGCACCGTCGCCAGCACCACCGGCACCGCCCCGCGCAGCCCCGCCCAGGAGAGGAACACCAGCTCCGCCGGGCCGGTGCGCCGCGGCCCGCGCCGGAACGGCAGCAGGCTGGCCAGCACCGACAGCGGCCGGCCCAGCACCGTGAGCACCAGCCCCACCAGCAGCGCCTCGCCCACCGCGCCGGGCAGCCGCGAGGGCACCGCCAGCAGGCCCAGCACCACGAACAGCCCGATCTGCGCCAGCCAGCCGGCCGACTCCGCCGCCCCGCGGGTGGCGTGCCGGTGCGGCAGCCGCGCGTTGCCCAGCACCAGCGCGCACAGGTACGTCGCCAGGAACCCCGAGCCGTGCAGCAGGTCCGCCGCCGCGTAGGCGCCCACCGCCAGCGACAGCACCGCCAGCGGGTACAGCCCCGAGCTGGGCAGCGCGGTGCGCCGCAGCAGCACCGCGCCGGCCCAGCCGCCGCCCACGCCCACGAGCGTGCCCACGCCCAGCTCCAGCACCGCCTCGGCCACCAGGACCCACCAGGCGTGCGCGGCGTGCCCGGCGGCGACCTCCGTCAGCGCCAGCACCGCGATGACCACGGGGGCGTCGTTGAGGCCGGACTCCGCCTCCAGCAGGCCCGTCAGGCGCCGCGGCAGCGGCACCGAGCGCAGCACGGAGAAGACCGCGGCGGCGTCGGTGGAGGAGACGACGGCCCCCACCAGCAGCGCCGTGGGCCAGGGCAGCTCCAGCAGCAGGTGCGCGCCGGCGCCCACCACGACGGTCGAGACCGCGGTGCCGACGGTGGCCAGCACCGCCGCCGGCGCCAGCACGTCGCGCACCGCGCTCCAGCGCGTGGTCAGCCCGCCCTCGGCGAGGATGAGCACCAGGGCGCCGTAGCCGAGCAGCTGCGTCAGCCCGGCGTCGGAGAACTGCACGCCCAGGCCGTCCTCGCCCAGCAGCAGGCCCAGGCCCAGGTAGAGCAGCAGCGAGGGCAGGCCGGTGCGCGCGGACAGCCGCACGGCCAGCACGGCCGCCAGCAGCACCAGGGAGGACACCAGGAGGACGGCGCTGAACTCCTCCAGGGTCATGCCGCACCGTACCGGGCGCGCGGCGCGCGCCGTCCCGGCCGCGCGCCGCCCCGGTCGCGCGCCGCCCCGCGGGCCCCTCAGCCCGTGACGGGCCGCGGCTCGCGCAGGTCCACCGCGCCGGGCGCGGGCGCCGGCCCGGCAGTCCCGGCGGTCCCGGCGGCGGGTGCGGGCGCGGCGGCGGGCGCGGGCCCGCGGAAGGCGGCGACGACGTCGGCGGGCCAGCCCGCGGCCCACTCGCGCCGCTCGCGCCACAGCGGTGCCCACACCGGCTCGCCGCCGCGCCCGGCCAGGGCCAGCGCCCGCTCCCCGGCGGTGCGCAGCCCCGCCCCGGCGGCCAGCAGCGCGATCCCGGCGCTCGCGCGCGCCGGGCTCCAGTGCTTGCGGGCGAACTCGGCCTTGCCGCGGTTGAGCATGCGCAGCTTGCCGGTGCGCGAGGAGGCCGACTTGCCGCCGGCGTGCACGACGACCGCCTCGGGGGTGACGGCGGGGTGCAGGCCGCGGGCCAGGGCGCGGGCGCTGAGGTCGGCGTCCTCGCAGTACATGAAGAACGCCTCGTCGAAGCCGCCCAGGGCCTCCCACGTCTCCCGGGAGGCGAGCAGGAAGGCGCCGCTGACGACGCCGACGTCGCGCACGCTGTCGCGGTCCCAGCGCCCCAGGGACTCCGGGTCGAACAGCGGCGAGCGCTTGAACGCGGTGGACAGCCCGCTGGCGTAGCAGAACCAGCTCCACAGCGTCGGCTGCGCGAAGCAGGAGGTCAGCGAGACGGAGCCGTCGGGGTAGAGCACGCGCCCGCCGACGATCCCGCGGGCGGGGTCCTCGGCCAGGAAGGCCAGCAGGGCGTCGACCGCGCCGGGCAGCGCGACGGCGTCGGGGTTGAGCAGCAGCACGTGCCGGCCCTGCGCGAGGCGGGCGGCGAGGTTGCAGGCGGCGGCGAAGCCGAGGTTCTGCGGGGACAGGTGCACGCGCAGGGACGGGTCGGCGGCGGCGCGCTCGGTGAGCAGGCGGCGGGTGGGCTCGTCGGAGGCGTTGTCGACGACGACGACCTCGTGGGAGGCGGCGGGGCGGCCCTCGCCGGCCAGGGCGTCGAGGCACCGGGCGGTCCACTCGGGCGCGTTGTAGGCGACGACGACGACGGACACGTCCACGGTCACGGGGGTTCCTCCTCGCCGGCGGGGCCGGTCAGCACTCCAGGTCGACACGCCGGGTCAATGTATGCGCACCTGAGAGTCACCGTCGACGGCCGCGACGGACCCCGCCCCGGGACTCCGGCCACAGGGACCGCCCCGGCACGCCGCGGCTCAGGCGGTCAGCGGCATCCAGCGGGTGGGCGTGACGACGGCGTGCACGGGCCGGTCGTGCGGCAGCACCGGCAGCGGGCTGACGGCGGCGTCGAAGAGCTCGTCGTCGTGCACCACGGCCACCACGGGCACCCGCGGCGGCACCCGGCGCAGCGCCCGGTCGTAGCTGCCGCCGCCCTGCCCCAGGCGCCGGCCGGCGGTGTCCACCGCGAGCGCGGGCACCACCACGACGTCGGCGGTGGCGATGGCGCCCGGGCCCAGCGGCCCGGGGCCGTGCCCGGCGCCGTGCCCGCTGCCGGTGCGCACCGGGCGCGCCTCCCAGTCCAGGTCGGCGTCGGGCAGCAGCACGGGCAGCAGCACCTCCACCCCGTGCCGGCGCAGCTCGGCCAGCGCCCCGCGGGTGCCCGGCTCGCCGGGCAGGGAGGAGTACAGCGCCACCCGGCGCGCGCCGGCGACCAGCGGGCAGGCCAGCAGGGTGCGCGCCACGGCGGCCTCGACGTCGGCGGCCTCGGCGTCGCCGCGCGCGCGCCGGTGCGCGCGCAGCGAGCGGCGCAGGCCCAGCTTGCGCGCGGCCACCTCCACCGGGTCGTGCGCCACGCGCACGCCGGGGGCGGGGCGGAGCTCGCCGCCGGGGAGGGGGTCGAGGTCCACCGCGGGGGCGGTGGCGGGCCTCGCGTCGTCGCGGGTCGGGGGCACGGCGCCTCCAGGGGCGTGGCGCTCCGCGCGGGAGGGGGTTGCACGCGGGGCGGAGGGGTTCTGCCCAGTCTGCCTCCCGGGAGCCGCCCGGTCCACGCCTGCGTGAACGTTCGACAGCGCCCGGTGCGCACGCGGGCCCGGGCGGTAGCCTCCGCCACCATGAGCGAACGCGACGAGCGCCGCACCGTCCGCAAGGCCGTCATCCCGGCCGCCGGGCAGGGCACGCGGTTCCTGCCCGCCACGAAGGCCATGCCCAAGGAGATGCTGCCGGTGGTGGACACCCCGGCCATCCAGTACATCGTCGAGGAGGCGGTCCGCGCCGGCCTCACCGACGTCCTGATGATCACCGGGCGCAACAAGCGGCCGCTGGAGGACCACTTCGACCGCAACGTCGAGCTCGAGGTCGGCCTGGAGGCCAAGGGCGACAAGACCAAGCTCGCCCGGGTGCAGGAGTCCACCGACCTGGCCCAGGTGCACTACGTGCGCCAGGGCGACCCCAAGGGCCTGGGCCACGCGGTGCTGGTGGCCGAGCAGCACGTGGGCGACGAGCCGTTCGTGGTGCTGCTGGGCGACGACCTCGTCGACGCCCGCGACCCGCTGCTGGACGCGATGATCGAGGTGCGCGAGCGCCTGGGCGGCAGCGTCGTGGCGTTCATGGAGGTCCCTGAGGACCAGATCCACCTGTACGGGTGCGCGGTGGCCGAGCCCACCGACGTCACGGACGTGGTGAAGGTCTCGGGGCTGGTGGAGAAGCCCAAGCGCGAGGAGGCCCCCAGCAACCTGGCCATCATCG
>NZ_JBJLSG010000127.1:0-14355 GCF_050871925.1 Kineococcus gurbantunggutensis | reverse complement strand
GACCCCGTGCGGGGGTCGCCGCGCCCGGGCCCGTCCGCCACCCCGTCGTGGCGGTGGTCCAGCACGGGTCTCAGGCGAAGACCAGCGCGAGGTGCTCCAGCACCGCCGGCAGCGAGGCCGGCAGCGACCGGAACCCGACGTGGCCGTCGGGGCGCACCACGTGCGCCGCCGTCCCGGACACCCCGTAGGCGTCGCGGTAGGCGTGCCGGGTGTCGCGGTGGGCGCCGATCCCCAGCGCCGCCGGCACGACGGCGTCGGGGCTGACGACCAGGTGCACGTCGAGCTCACCGGCGGCGGCGGTGCGGGCGGCGTCGGCGAGCTTCTCCAGCTGCAGGAAGCCCTCCTCGTCCACCCCGGCGTCGGCGTAGAGCAGCAGCGCCGAGCGCGTCGAGCGCAGCAGGTCGAACACCCGCAGCTCGTGGGCGACCCCGAAGCGGCGCAGGCCCGTGGCGTCCGGGGCGCGGTGCCCCGGCTCGGGACCGCCGGCCGCGGTCACGAGCGACTCCCCCACCAGCGGGCTGCCGGCGTAGTTCATCGTCATCTGCATCTCGAGCAGGAACTGCTCGCGGGCGTCGTCCATGTCGATCTCGTCGGTGAACGCCAGGTTCACGGCGCGGTCGACGATGGCGCGCCCGGCGGGGCGGCGCTCGGCCTCGTAGCTGTCCAGCAGCCCCTCCGAGGCCAGCCCCCGCACCGCCAGGGCCAGCTTCCAGCCCAGGTTCCAGGCGTCCTGGATGCCGGTGTTCATGCCCTGCCCGCCGGCCGGCGGGTGCAGGTGCGCGGCGTCGCCGGCCACGAAGATCCGCCCCTCGCGGTAGCGGTCCACGATGCCGTGCTTGATGCGGAAGATCGAGGACCAGCGCAGGTTGCTGGCGGTGGTCCCGGCGGGGGCCAGCTCGTCGACGACCTCCTGGATGTCGCCCAGGCTCGGCGGGTCGTACTCCTGCCAGAAACCGGCGGGCACCACGCCGGTGCCGACGGCGTCGACGAACCGCTGCGGCGCCATCGTGGCCACGCGGTAGCGGTTGCGGCCCTTCAGGGGCACGCACACCAGCATGCCGGTGAAGCCGCCGTCCTCCTCGATGCGCACGAACCGCAGCAGGTGGCCGGACGGCATGTCCCAGTCCAGGTCCACGTCGCCGAGCATGAACAGCTGCGGGAACATCGACAGCCCGCCCTCGAAGGTGAGCCCCAGGCCGGAGCGCACGGCGCTGTGGGCGCCGTCGCAGCCGACGAGGTACTGCGTGCGCACGACCTCCTCGCCGTCGGCGGTGCCCAGCACGCAGGTCACCCCGTCGCCGTCCTGGGCGAACGTCAGCAGCTCGCGGCCGCGCTCGACGCGCACGCCGGCGGCCTCGAGAGCGCCGGTGAGCAGCCGCTCGGTCTCGTACTGCGGCAGGCCCAGGTGCGCGTAGGGCACGTCCAGGTCGGAGAAGTCCGCCTGGTGGGTCTGCACGCCGTTGACGAACACCGTCTGCCCGTGCAGCCAGGTGCCGGCCTCGACGGCCTGCGCGACGATGCCCTGCCGCTCCCAGATCTCCATGGTGCGGCAGTGGATGCCGATGGCCTTGTCCGCCCGGGTGGAGAGCTCGGGGCGCTTGTCGACCAGGCGCACCCGCACGCCGCGGCGGGCCAGCTCCAGCGCGTGGGTCATCCCGGCCGGGCCGGCGCCCACGACGAGGACCTCGGGCCCGGCCGCGTCGGCCGGGACCGGCGGCACCGGCACGGGCGCCGGGGCGGGGGTGGTCTCGCGCACGACCGCGGCCGGGGCCGGGACGGGCGGCTGGGTCGGCACCGGTGCCGGGTCGGTGGCGAGCGCGGCCGCCGGCGCCGCGGGGGCCGCGGCGGCGCCGCCGGCCGCGGAGCCCTCCGCGCCCACGGCGGGGCGCTGGCGCAGCTCGTACACGGTGCGCTCGAAGTCCACCGAGAGCCAGCGCGCCAGCGGCGCGGAGTCGGCCAGGTGCGCGGGGTCCTCCACCCACAGGCGGAAGCGCTGCGCGTCCTCCCACTCGGCCACGATGTGGAAGCGCCCCGTCTCCGGGTCGCGCAGGAGCTCCTCGCGCAGGTGCCCGCCCTTGCCGCCCACGCGGCCGGCGACCACGGCGTAGGCGCGCTCGAAGGCCTCCTCCTGCCCCGGGGCGACGGAGGTGGAGATGTCCACGCGCACCGCGCCGGGCACGAACGCCCAGCGGCCCTGGTCGCCCGCGCCGACGGCGGGGCGCTGGCGCAGCTCGTACACGGTGCGCTGGAAGTCCACCGAGAGCCAGCGCGCCAGCGGCGCGGAGTCGGCCAGGTGCGCGGGGTCCTCCACCCACTGGCGGAACCCCTCGGCGGACTCCCACTCGGCGAAGATGTGGAAGCGGCCCGTCTCCGGGTCGTGCAGCAGCTCCTCGCGCAGGTGCCCGCCCTTGCCGCCCACGCGGCCGGCGACCACGGCGTACGCGCGCTCGAAGGCCTCCTGCTCCCCCGGGGCGACGGAGGTGGAGATGTCCACCCGCACCGCGCCGTGGGGCAGCCCGTCGTGCCCGGCGCTCGCGCCGGCGGCCTCCCCGGCGGGCTCAGCGGCAGCGGCCTCCCCGGCGGGCTCAGCGGCGGCGGCCTGCCCCGGCACCTGGTCCAGCACCGTGAACACCTCCCGCGCGGCGTCCTCGCGCAGCTCGCGCAGCGACTCGGTGAGGTTCTCCCGGGCGCTGCTGCGCCCGAACGCCGCCGCGGCGGCGCCGTCGGTCCAGTCGCTGGCGATGGCGAACCACCTCTCCTCGGTCTGGCTGCGCATCAGCTCCTGGCGCAGGTTGCCCGGCACCCGGCTGATCTCCGCCGCGGCCGCGCGCCAGGCGGCGACGAACTGCTCCTCGCAACCCGGGCGGGCCCGCATGCGCAGCATGGTGCGCACCGGCCCGCCCGTCGCCGCGGTGCCGGGCCCGCTCACGCCGGGGTCCCCTCGAAGCGGCGCAGCACCATGGCGCTGTTGAAGCCGCCCAGGCCGCGAGCGGCCACCAGGACGGTGCGCACCGCGGTCTCGCGCGGCTCGGTGACCAGGTCCAGGCCGTGCGCGTGCTCGGCGGCCCGGTCCAGGTTGCCCACCGCGGGCACGACGCCGTCGCGGATGGCCAGCATCGCGGTGGCCACGGCCAGCGCGGAACCGCCCACGCTGAGCCGGCCCACCAGGCCCTGCGGCGCGGCGACCGGCACGGGGGCGCGGCGGCCGGCGAACGCCGTGCGCAGCGCCTCGGACTCCGCGGCGTCCAGCTCGGGCACCCCGGCGCCGTCGGCGAGGACGAAGTCCACGTCGTCCGGGCCCACGCCGGCGTCGTCCATCGCCCGCCGGATCGCGCGGGCGTACTGCACCGGGTCGCCCAGCGGGTCCGAGGGGGAGGCCGCGTCGTGGGTGGCCGCGTAGCCGGCGATCTCGCCGTACACCTGCGGCGCGCCGCGCTCCAGGGCCTGCTCGGCGTCCTCGACCACGAGCACCGCGCCGCCCTCGCCGGGCGCGTACCCGTTGGCGGTGGCGTCGAAGGGCTTGTACCCCTGCGCCGCGGTGCGGGCGGAGGTGAGCTGCCGGCCCACGGACTGGCAGGCCAGCGCGTACGGCGACAGCGACGCCTCGGTGCCGCCGGCGAGCACCGTGGGGGTGCCGCGGCGCACGACGCGACGGGCGTGCCCGAGGCTGTCCAGGCCGCCGGCGCCCTCGGTGACCAGCACGCTGGCCGGACCCTTGGTGCCGTGCTTGATGGAGGCCTGCCCGGTGCTGGCCGCGTAGAACCAGGCGATCGACTGGTACGCGGTGACGGCCTGCGGGCCGCGGCCGTACAGGCCCGTCATCTCCCGCTGACCGAACTCGTTGCCGCCGGAGGAGGCGGCCAGGGCCACCGAGGTGGCGTACGGGTCGTGCTCGGCGGGGTCGTAGCGCGCGTCGCCCAGCGCCATGGCGGTGGCGGCCAGCGACATCCACGTCCAGCGGTCGGTCTGCACCTGCAGGCGCGGCTCGACGTGCTCGTCGGGGGTGAAGCCGGGCACCTGCCCGGCCAGGGTCACCCCGTAGGAGGAGGAGTCGAACGCGCTCAGCGGCGTCACCCGCACCTCGTTGGCGCGCACGCACGCCCAGTGCTCCTCGGCACCCACCCCGCTGGGCGCGACCACGCCCAGCCCGGTCACGACAGCGCGCGTCACGAGTTCTCCTTCGTCGCCAGGGAGGTCAGGGCCACGGCCGACTGGAAGCCGCCGAAGCCGCTGCCCACCGAGACCGCCACGTCGATGCGCTGGTCGCGCGCCGTCTTGGGCACGTAGTCCAGGTCGCACTCGGGGTCGGGGTTCTCCAGGTTCGCCGTGGGCGGCACGACGCCGAACTCCATCGCCAGCGCGCAGGCGGCGAGCTCGATGGAGCCGATGGCGCCCAGCGAGTGGCCGACCATCGACTTGATGGAGGTCATGGGGATCTCGTAGGCGCGCTGCCCGAGGCTGCGCTTGACCGCGGCGGTCTCGTGGCGGTCGTTCTGCTTGGTGCCCGAGCCGTGCGCGTTGACGTAGTCGACCGAGCTCGGGTCGATGCGGCCCTGGGTCAGGGCGGCGTCGATGGCCCGGCTCATCTCGGTGCCGTCGGGGCGCAGGCCCGTCATGTGGAAGGCGTTGCAGCGGTTCGCGAACCCGCTGACCTCGCAGTAGACGTGCGCACCGCGCGCCTTGGCGTGCTCGTACTCCTCCAGCACCAGCACCGCGCCGCCCTCGCCCATGACGAACCCGTCGCGGGTGGCGTCGAAGGGCCGCGAGGCGGTGGCCGCCTCGTCGTTGCGCGCGGACGTGGCGCGGATGGCGTCGAAGCAGGCCACCGAGATCGGCGAGATCGGGGCGTCGGCGGCGCCGGCGATGACGACGTCGGCGTCACCGTCCTCGACGAGCTGGAAGCCGTACCCGACCGCGTCCAGGCCGGAGGTGCAGCCGGTGGACATCACCGACGCCGGGCCGTGGGCGTGGAAGCGGGCGGCGAGCTCGGAGGCGCCGCTGCTGGGGATGAGCACCCGGTCCAGGAAGCGCGAGCCGTAGGCGGGGTCCACGACCCAGTCCTTGCCGGAGTCGCTGACCTGGACGTACTCGTCCTCCAGGCGCATGGTCGCGCCCACCGCGCTGCCCAGGCTGACCGCGAGGCGGTCGTGGTCCACGCCCGTGCCCGAGGACAGGTCCAGGCCGGAGTCGGCCACGGCCTCGTCGGCGGCGACCATCGCGAACCGCGTGAAGCGGTCCGTGCGGGCGATCTCGTGGGTGGTCAGCCCGCGCGCGGAGAAGTCGATGTCGACCTCGGCCGCGATGCGCGAGCGGAACCGGGAGGCGTCGAAGAAGGTGATCGGGCGCGTGGCGGTGCGCCCGTCGACCAGGAGCTGCCAGAAGGAGTCCCGCGTCGGGCCGCCGGGGGCGACCACGCCGACGCCGGTGACGACGACCCTGCGGCCGCCGATCACGAGGCGGCCCCGGGCAGCGGCGGAAGCTCCTCGGTGTCGACGTGGCCCAGGCGCGGCTGCGGGGCCAGCGGGGCCAGCGTGAACACCGCGGTGGCCGGCTCGGCCGAGTCGTTGATGAGCTTGTGGCGCACGCCGATCGGCACGCACACGCCCTCCTGCGCCTTCAGGGTGCGCAGCTCCCCGTCCAGCCGGATCCCCAGCTCGCCGGAGACGACCAGCAGGAACTCCTCGGAGTACGGGTGCCAGTGCTCGGTGACGACCTCGCCGGGCTGCAGGGTCACGGTGCCCATGAAGCCCGTCGTCGAGCCGGCGGTCGAGGGCGCCAGCACGGTGCGCACGTCGCCGCCGCGGCGGCGGTTGGCGGGCACCTCCGCGGCGCTGACGGTGCGGATGTCGGAGGGCTTGGGCGCCTGGGCCTGGTGCACGCGCACCGGGTCCGGGGCGCCCACGTTCGGGTGCCCGTCGCGCAGCTGCTCGGGCCGGACCTCGGTGGTCATGCGTTGCTCCCCTGCTCGGCGGGGGCGGCGGCGCGGGCCGCGGCCTCGACCTTCCCCCGGATGACGTCCATCTGGACGAGCGTGTTGGCGTTCATGCGGTCGGTCATGGTGGGCGTGTCGACGGGGGCCTGCGGGCGCATGCGGAAGTCCTGCACCCAGCGCATCAGGACGCCCTCGGGGCGCTGCTCGTAGGTCCAGCGGATGTCCATGAACTCGAACGGGCCGGGCTCCGTGCGGCGCGCGACGACGGTGCGGGTGGCGGGGTCGGGCGTGCGCTCGGACACCCACGACCAGACCTTGCCGTTCTCGTCGGGGTGCATGGACAGGCGGAAGGTGATCTTCCCGTCTTCGCGGCTGAGGATCTCCGCGGCGGCGTACTCGGTGAACAGGTCGGGCCAGTTCTCCACGTCGTTGGTCATGTCCCACACCAGGCTCATGGGAGCGTCGATGACGACGGAGTTGTCGACGTGACCGGGGGTCGGCGAGGTGGTGCCGGCCGGGGCGGTGGTCTCGGCCGCGCTCACGCGTCGACCCGGGCGGAGTTCACCATGTCGACGATCGAGCCGAGGGAGTGGTCCTCGGCGTGCGCGGACTCGTCGACGGGCAGGCCGTGGGCCTGCTGCAGCTCGGTCTGCAGCTGCAGGAACGCCAGCGAGTCCAGACCGAGGTCGGTGAACATGACGTCCGGGTCGGCCGTGCGGGCGGAGGCCGGCAGGCCGACCTTGGCGACCAGCAGGTCCATCAGGTCGTCGAGGCCGAAGGTGGTGTTCTGAACGGTCACGGTGCTCTCCTCGTCAGGTCCTGCTGCGGACTCGGTGGTGCCCGGTTTCACGCGCTCAGCGCCGTGGCGCCGTCGAGGAAACCGGTGTGGTGCTGACCGGCCTGGAAGACCGGGTCGCTCAGGACCTGCAGGTGCAGGTCCCGGGTCGTGACGACGCCCCTGCCCTCGACGCGCATCTCGGCCAGGGCCGTGCGCATCCGGGCGAGGGCCTGCTCCCGGTCGGGCGCCCAGGCGATGACCTTGGCGACCAGGGAGTCGTAGTGGGGGCTGATCTGCGCACCGGCGGTCAGCGCGGTGTCCACGCGGACGCCGGGACCGCCGGGCAGGTCGAAGACGTCCAGCAGGCCGGGCGCCGGGGCGAACCCGCGGGAGGGGTCCTCGGCGTTGATGCGGCACTCCACCGCCGCGCCGTCCAGGCGGACGTCCTCCTGCTTGATGCTCAGCGGCCGGCCGGCCGCGATGAGGATCTGCTCGCGCACCAGGTCCAGGCCGGTGACCATCTCGGTGACCGGGTGCTCGACCTGGATGCGGCAGTTGACCTCCATGAAGGAGAAGTTGCCGCGGTCGTCGAGCAGGAACTCGAAGGTCCCCGCCCCGGTGTACCCCACGGCCAGGGCCCCGCGCACCGCGGCGGCGCCGATCTCCTCGCGCTGCTGCGGGGTCAGGCCGGCCGCGGGGGCCTCCTCGACGAGCTTCTGGTGGCGGCGCTGCACGGAGCAGTCGCGCTCGCCCAGGTGCACGCCGTTGCCGTGCTCGTCGAGCAGGACCTGCACCTCGATGTGGCGGGCGCGGTCCAGGTAACGCTCGACGTACACGGTGCTGTCGCGGAACACGCTGTGCGCGGTGCGCCGCGTCGCGGTGTACGCCTGGCGGAACTGGGCGGGGTCGCGCACCACGGTGATGCCGCGCCCGCCGCCGCCGGCGGCCGCCTTGATGACGACGGGGTAGCCGATGGAGTCGGCGATCGCGGCGCCCTCGTCGGCCGTGGCGACCGGCTCGACGACGCCGGGCAGCAGGGGCAGCCCGGCGGCGGACATCTCCGAGCGGGCGCTGGCCTTGTTGCCCAGGCGTGCCATGACGTCCGGGCGCGGGCCGATGAAGGTGATGCCGTTGTCGGCGCACACCTCCGCGAAGTCCGGGTCCTCGGAGAGGAACCCGTACCCGGGGTGGATCGCCTCGGCGCCGGTCTGCAGCGCCGCCTCGATCACGTTGGGGATGTTCAGGTAGCTGAACCGCGAGGGCGCCGGGCCGATGTTCACCGACTCGTCGGCCATGCGCACCAGCGCGGAGTCGCGGTCGGGGCTGGAGTGCACCGCCACCACCCCGATGCCCAGGCTGCGGCAGGCGCGCGCCACGCGGACCGCGATCTCGCCGCGGTTGGCGATGAGGATCTTGGAGAACATCCGCTCACCCGGCCTGGTGCGCGTCGGCGGGCTCGATGCGCACCAGCGGCTGGTCGAACTCCACCGAGGAGCCGTTCTCCACCAGCACCTCCACCACGGTGCCGGCGACGTCGGAGACGATCGAGTTCATGAGCTTCATGGCCTCGACGATGCCCAGCGTCTGCCCCACCGTGACGGTCTCGCCAGGCGAGACGTAGGGCGCCTCGTCGGGCGAGGGCGCGGCGTAGAACGTGCCCACCAGCGGCGCGCGCACGGTGTGCAGGTCCTCCTCCACCGCGGCGCCGGCGGCGGCCGCGGGCGCCGCCGGCGCCGCGGCGGCCGGGACCCCGACCGGGTGGACCGCCGCGGGCGCCGCGCTGACGGCGTCCTGCCAGTCCACCTCGACGGTGACCTCGCCGCGCGAGAGCGCGATGCGCTTCAGCGGCCCGTGCAGCGAGCGCGAGAGCGACACCGCCTGGTCCGTCAGCTCCTGCACCACGTCGTGGTGCACCTCCACCGTGTCGTGGTGGACCTCCACCGCACCGCCCACCCCACCCGCTCCGATCGCACCCGTGCCGTTGCTGCCCTTGGTCGTGCTCGTGCCGTTCGTCGTCACAGCGATCCCCTCCCCGCGCCCATCCCGCGCAGCCGCGCGCTGCGCAGGCGCAGCAGCTCGTCCGCGTCCAGGGCGCACAGCTCGTCCAGGGCCTCCGTCACGGCCCGCCCCAGCAGGGCCGCCGCCTCCTCCGGGTCGGCGTTCGCGCCGCCGGCGGGTTCGGGGACCACGCCGTCGGCGACCCCCAGCCGCACCAGGTCCGGGGCCGTCACCCGCAGCGCCCGGGCCGCCTGCGCGGCCTCCTGGGCGTCGCGCCACAGGATCGCGGCGCACCCCTCGGGGCTGATGACGGAGAAGAAGGTGTTCTCCAGCATGAGCATCCGGTCGCCGGTGGCCAGGGCCAGCGCGCCGCCGCTGCCGCCCTCACCGGTCACCACGCTCACCACGGGCACCCGCAGGCGGCTGGAGCGGGCGATGGCCTCGGCGATGGCGATGGACTGCCCGCGCTCCTCGGCGGCCACGCCCGGGTACGCGCCGGGGGTGTCGACCAGGGTGACCACCGGCATCCCGCAGCGCTCGGCGTGCTCGAACATCCGCAGCGCCTTGCGGTAGCCCTCCGGGTGCGGCATGCCGAAGTTGCGCGCCACCAGCTCGCGGGTGTCGTGCCCCTTCTGGTGGCCGACCACCACGACGGGGCGCCCGGCCAGCGAGGCGACGCCGGCCACGATCGCCGGGTCGTCGCCGTGGGCGCGGTCCCCGTGCAGCTCCACGAAGTCGTCGAACGCGAGGTCGAGGTAGTCCAGCGCGGTGGGCCGCTCCGGGTGCCGGGCGGCGCGCACCACGTCCCACGCGTCGGGCACGGCCGGTTCCGCCGCCCGCGCACCGGCGCCGGTGGCCGGGACGCGCTGGGCGGGGATGCTGCCGGCGCCGGTCGTCGCGGGGGCCGCGGCGGGGCGGTGCAGGCGCAGCAGCCGGGCCAGCAGCGGGCGCAGCCGCTCGCGGCTCTCGACCCGGTCCACCAGGCCGTGCGCCAGGAGGTACTCGGCCTGCTGGAAACCCTTGGGCAGCTCCTGCGGGACGGTCTGCTGGATGACGCGCTTGCCGGCGAAACCCACCGCGGCACCGGTCTCGGCGACGAGGACCTGGCCGAGGGAGGCGAAGGAGGCGGTGACGCCGCCGAACGTGGGGTCGGTGAGCACGCCCACGCTGAGCAGCCCCGCCTCGGCGACCAGCGCCAGGGCCTGGCTCGTCTTGGCCATCTGCATCAGGGAGAGCGCGCCCTCCTGCATGCGCGCCCCGCCGGAGGCGGTGACGAGCACCAGGGGCAGGCGCCGGCGCACGGCCTCGTCGGCCGCGGTGGCGACCGCCTCACCGGTGGCCGAGCCCATGCTGCCGCCCAGGAAGCGGAAGTCCATCACGAGCAGCACCAGGGGCTCGCCCTCCACGAGGGCGGTCCCGGCGATCGTGCCCTCCTGCTCGCCCGTGGAGCGGCGGGCCCGCTCGAGGCGCTCGGGGTAGGGGGCCGTGTCGGTGAAACCCAGCGGGTCCAGCGGCACCGGCGGCAGCACGAACTCCTCGAAGCTGCCGGGGTCGGTGAGCTGGGCGATGCGCGCCCGGGCCGACAGGCGCTGGTGGTGGCCGCACTCGTGGCACACCTCGAGGTCGCGCGCCAGGCGGCGGCTGTAGAGCGGGCGCGCGCACCCGGAGCACTTGACCCAGTCGGCACCGGTGGTGGGCGGGGACGCCGTGGTGGTCATCGTCCTTCTCCTGCAGCGAGTTCGGGTCGGCGGCCGGGGACGGGGGTCACTGCCCGGGACGCCAGGTGTAGAAGCGGCGGGCGGAGGCGTCGGCGGGTCCGCGCCACGTCGACAGGTACGGCGAGATGAACGGGTCCAGCTTGCGGCTGATCTCCCCGAAACCGGGCTGCCGGGCGGCGATCTCCATCACCTCGGCGGCGCTGCGGTCGAACTCGACGAGGTGCACGTAGAGGTCGCCCAGGCTGTACAGGCTGCGCTCGGTCACGCCCAGCGCGTGCGGCAGGTCCGTCGCGTCCGACTCGGCGAAGATGCGTGCCACGTCCGGTTCCGCACCGGGTGCGATCTTCGCCACGATGATGTTCCGAGCGGTGGTGCGGTCGGTGGCGGTGGGCGTCTCCGGTGCGAGAGGACGCGTCATGGGAACTCCTCGTCAGGACGTGCCGGCGCGGCGGGGCGCGAACGGACCGGCGGTGGGTGCGGAGCGGCCGGCGCGGGACCGCCCGCCCCGTGCGGGCGGACGACGTGACGGCTTCGTGGACCTCGGGCGGTCGCTGGAGCGGGGTCCGCGCGGGGCGGGTCCCGAAGTGGTTGCCCGAACGGCCACTGCGTCGAGCGTGGCGCGGTGGGCACCCAGCGTCAACGCCGACGGCGGGCTCCCGGTGTGCCCTGTCAGGACCGTGCCAGCACCGGCGCCGGTACTGCCAGCTCCCTGCCGCGGGGCCGGGGCGGCGCGGTGCGGCGGGCGGGTGCGGCGGGCGGGTGCGGCGAGGGGTCGCGGCGGGGCGGTGCGACGGGCGGGTGCGCCGGGCCGGCGCGGTGCGGCGGGTGCGGTCAGCGGGACCGGGGCGCCGCGGCGCTCGCGCGGGCGGGCGCGGTCAGTGCAGTTCGACGGGCACGTCGACGAGGCTGCCGTACTCGGCCCAGCCCCCGACGTAGTGGCGCACCCGCGGGTGCCGCAGGACCTCGGCGGCCACGAACCACAGCAGCGAGCTGCGGTCGGCCACGCGGCAGTAGACGACCAGGTCGGAGGCGGGGGTCAGGCCGCGGTCGGCGAACAGCGTCCGCAGGCGCCCCAGCGGCGCGAAGGAGCGGCCCTCCAGCACCTCGGAGGAGGGCAGGTTGCGCGAGCCGGGGATGTGGCCGGGCACGCGGTGCCGCTCGGCGGCGACGTCGAGCTGGTGCTGCACGCGCCCCTCGAACTCCCCCTCGGTGCGGCAGTCCAGGATGAGCACCGGGTCCGGGGCGCCGACGTAGCGCGCCAGCAGCTCGTCGCGGCCCACGACGATCGACCCGTCGCGCCCGGGGCTGCGGTAGTCGGCCGCCGCCACCACGACCGGGTTGTCGTCCAGCGCGCCGCCGGCGGCCGTCCAGGCCGGCACCCCGCCGTCGAGCAGGCTCAGGCGCCGGTGCCCGTACAGCCGCATCACCCAGAACGCGTAGGCCGCGTGGCTGGGGCTGCCCGCCGAGCACAGGACCACGTGGTCGTCCACGCCCACGCCCATGGCCGACATCAGGCGCTCGAAGCCCTGCAGGGAGACCGGCCCGCGCCGCACGCGCTCGTGCAGGTCGTCGTACGTCGACAGCGGCAGCGCCCCGGGCAGGTGGCCGGCGTGGTAGGGGGTGGCGTCGTCGTCCACCTGCAGCACCACCACGGCGCCGCGGTGCTCGCGCAGCCAGCGGGCGTCGACCACCGGGGGCACCACCTCGGGGCGGACCTCGGGCTGGGCGCGCCAGCTGCTCACGGCCCGTTCCCCCCCTCGTCCAGCAGTCCCCAGTCGGCGGCGCGCAGCAGCGCCTGCGTGCGGGTCTCCGCGCCCAGGCGACGGTACAGCTTGGCCAGCAGGCGGTACATCTCGCGCTCGGAGTAGGAGGCGGAGCGGGCGATGGCCGCCACCGTGCCGCCCTGGCCGAGCATGCGCAGCCACTCCCGCTCGTGCGGGGCCACCTGCGGCGCGCCCGCCGCCCCGGAGGGCTCGGCCAGCGAGTCCACGAGGTGGCGTGGGACGAGCACGCGCCCCTCGGCCGCGGAGAGCACGACCTCCACGGCGGTCTCGAGCTCGGCGTCGGGGTCCAGCACGCCCAGGGCGCCGGCGCGCACGGCGCCGACGAAGCCGTCGCGCCCGGCGCCGGGCGCCAGGTGCACCAGCGCGACCCGGTCCTCCACCGGCGAGCCGCGCAGCGCCGAGCGCACCCGCTCCGCGGCGGCCTCGGGCACCACCAGCACCGCCGGCGCGGGGTCCTCCCCGGTCAGCAGCTCCACCAGGTCCTCGCCGTCGGTGCGCACGACGCGGTGGGCGCCGGCCGCGCTGAGCGCGTGGGCCAGGCCGTGCCCGTACACCTCGGGCACGCCGCTGAGCACGACGAGCGGGCCGGGCTGCACGGCGGGGCTCACGGGCGCACCCCGGCGTCCGCCGCGCGCGCGGCGCTCCGGGCGGGACCGGGTGGGACCGGTCCGGCGGGGACGACGGGGACGACGGGCACGACGGGCACGGCAGCGCCGGCGGCGGGCACCGCGGGTGCGCTCGTGGGGCGGCCGCGGGTCACGGGGCACCTGCTTCCTCGCGCTCGGGGCGCACGACGGCGGGGTGCGGCGGCGGCACGGCCGCCGCGGGTGGGCACCGCACCACCCTGTCGCACCGGGGGGCGGGACGTGCGTGCCGCGCCCGGCAGCTCACTGCCAAGCGCTGGCAGGTGGCTGGTGATCAGCTGGCGGGCGCCTTGACCGCCCCCTCGGTGCGGGAGCAGCGTCGCGGACCGGACCGCTCCCCGGCCACCCGCCCGCCCCGCACCCCAGGAGGTCACCGTGATCGAGGTCCCCGAGCAGCAGAGCGCCCCCGCGGACGCCGCACCGGCCGCCACCGCGCTGCTGGCCCCGGGCCAGGGCGCCCAGCGGCCCGGGCAGCTCGCCCCGTGGCTGGAGCTGCCCGGGGTGCTCGAGCGGCTGGGCGAGTGGTCCGAGGCGGCCGGCCTGGACCTCGTCGCCGCCGGCACGACGTGGACGGCCGAGCAGATCCTGCCCACCGAGGTGGCCCAGCCGCTGGTGGTGGCCACCTCGCTGCTCGTCGGCCGCGAGCTGATGCGCACCGCGACCCCCGCCCGGCTGGCCGGGCACAGCGTCGGGGAGTGGGCGGCGGCCGCGCTGGCCGGCGTGCTGGACGACGCCACCGCGCTGCGGCTGGTGGCCGCGCGCGGGCGCGCCATGGCGGCGTGCTGCGCCGGCGGCGGCTCGGGGATGTCGGTGGTGCTGGGCGGCGAGCCGGCCGAGGTGGAGGAGGCGGTGCTGCGGGCCGGGCTGGTGCCCGCCAACCGCAACGGCGCCGGCCAGCTCGTGGTCGGCGGCACCGTGGAGGCGCTGGAGGCCCTGGAGCAGGACCGCCCGGCCGGGGCGGTGGTCAAGCGCCTGCCGGTGGCCGGCGCCTTCCACACCCCGGCCATGGCGGCGGCGGTGCCCGTGCTGCGGGCCGCGACCGAGGGGGTCGCGGCCGCCGACCCGGTGCTGCCGCTGCTGTCCAACGCCGACGGCGAGGTCGTCGCCTCCGGGCCGGAGGTGCTGCGGCGCCTGGTGGCCCAGGTGGCCGGCCCGGTGCGCTGGGACCTGTGCACGACGACGCTGGCCGGCGCGGGCACGACGACCTTCGTGGAGCTGCCGCCGGCCGGGGCGCTCAGCGGGCTGGCCCGCCGGGCGCTGCCGGACGTGCGGGTGCTGGCGGTGCGCGGACCAGAGGACCTGCCCGCCGCCGCGCAGCTGCTCGGGGCGGGCTGACGCGGGCGGTGCACCCCGCTCAGCGCCGGTCGGGCCCGGTCACGCCGACAGCAGGCCGGCGCGCTGGGCCAGCAGCAGCGCCTCGGTGCGGTTGGCCGCCCCCAGGCGCTGGTACGCGCGGTTGAGCAGGCGGTACATCTCCCGCTCGGAGTAGCAGCTGCGCACC
>NZ_JBJLSG010000126.1:0-14395 GCF_050871925.1 Kineococcus gurbantunggutensis | reverse complement strand
GCGGGACCGGTCCCCCCGGTCCCGCGCGGGGCGCTCACACCAGCGCGGCGCCTTCCCAGAAGCGCGTGTGCGAGCGGTGCAGCCAGTCGTCCACCCACGCGCGGTCGGCGCCCTCGGGCAGGTCCGCCGTGCGGGCCTCGCGCTCCAGGTCCGCCTCCAGCGCGTCCAGCCACGAGAGCACCTGCGCCAGCGAGCGCTCGCCGCGCCGCACCGCCCGCAGCTCCGACAGCTCCGGCTCCGGCACGGGCAGCGTCACGCGCCCGGTGCGCAGCAGCTCCAGGCCCTGCAGACCCAGCCGCAGCGCGTGCGCGGCGGGCTTGGGGGCGTGGTCCGTCGGCGAGGCCGTGCGCGCCCGGCGCGCCGCGGCGGGGCGGCGCTCACCGGTCAGCAGCGCGCGCTGGGCGCGCAGGTACCCCAGGAACCGCCGGCCCGCCGCGCGCGAGGCGAACCGCTCCGCCTCGCGCCGCAGCTCCCGCCCGGCCTCGGTGACCACGACGACCTCCTCCTGCGGCACCCACAGCGGCAGCAGCACCGTGGGGTTGCCCGCCAGCGCCAGCCGCGCCCACTTGCGCGCGCCGTAGACGACGACGTCCAGGTCGCCGGGGCCGGAGCGCTCCCGCAGTCCCAGGGGCCGCTCCCACGCGGTGTGGAACTCGTACTGCTCGAAGGGCACCAGCCGCCCGCCGGGGGTGCGCACCCGCGCCAGGCCGGTGACGAAGCGCTCCGGCTCCAGGCACAGGCCCATCTCGTCGCGGTCGTCCTGGCCGGCCAGCGCGGTGCCGTGGACGCCGCTGCCGACCTGGGTGCGCAGGACGGTGCCGGCCTCGGCCAGGCGGCGCGCGTCCTCTCCGGCGTGGGGGTGGTGGATCACCCGGCCACGGTAGGAGGCGCCCGCCGCCGGGGACCACGGGTTTCCCGGCCCCCGGCGCGAGCGCCCCGGCTCCCTGCCGCGAGCGCCCCGGCTCCCTGCCGCGAGCGCCCCGGCTCCCTGCCGCGAGCGGGCCCGGTGCGGCGCGGGGGGTCGCCACGGGCCCCGCGCTGCGGGCAGGATCCGCGTGTCCGCGCGCGCGGACGCCGCCGCACCCCTCGGCACCACCGGACCCGGACCCCCAGGAGGCGCCCGTGCCGTCGCCCTTCGCCGCCGACCGCCTGCCCGACGGGCGCCGCGTGTACGGCCACCGCGCGGTCGTGGCGCGCCGCGCGCTGCTCGCGGGGATCGTCGCCGCCGGTGCCGGCACCGCCGCGGCCGCCGCCCGCTGGGGCGGCGACGGCGAGCGCTCCCTCGCCGGGGCGGACCCCGCCGTGCACGACCCCGTCGTGCACGACCCGGCCGCGCAGGCCCCCGTCGCGGCCGACGGGCCCGCCGAGCCCGCGCCGGGGTTCTCCACCACCGACCCGGCCAGCCCGTGGGTCGTCGTCAACAAGCAGCACCCGGTCACCCCGGCCGACTTCGTCCCGCCGGCGCTGGCCACGGTCGGCGGCAAGGAGGTCGCCGCCCTCGTCGTGCCGGACCTGACCGCGCTGCTGGCCGCGGCCGAGGCGGACGGGGTGCGCCTGACCCTGACCAGCGGGTACCGCTCGGCGGGGCACCAGCGCGCCGTGCACGCGCGGGCGGTGCGGCGCGACGGCGCCGAGACCGCGGAGAGCCTGTCGGCCCGCCCCGGCTACAGCGAGCACCAGACGGGCCTGGCGATCGACTTCGGCAGCGCCGTGCAGCCGGGGTGCGCGGTGAAGGACTGCTTCGGGCTGACCGACGAGGCGCGCTGGCTCGCCGAGCGCGCGGGCGCCTTCGGGTTCCTGCAGCGCTACACGGCGCAGAACAGCGCCGTCACCGGGTACGCCCCGGAGTCCTGGCACTACCGGTGGGTGGGCGCCGACCTGGTGGCGCGGATGGCCGGGCGCGGGGTGAGCACGCTGGAGGAGTTCTTCGGCGTGCCGGGCGGGTCGCAGTACGCCTGACGGGCGCGGGGCGCGCGCCGGGCGGGCCCGCGGTCGTACGGTCGCCCCGTGCCCAGCGACGACCGCACCGCAGGACCCGCCGGCGAGCCCGTGGACGGACCCCGGGACGAGGACGCCGACGGGGGCGCGGGGGGGCGCGGCGGCCCGGGCGCGTGGGTGCTGGTGCTCGCGGCGGTGCTGCCGCTCGCGGTGCTCGCCGCCGTCGTCGCCGACGTGCTCGGCGGTGCCCTCGACGCGCGGTTCTTCGGCACCTCCACGTCCGCGGGCGGTGGGGTGACGACGCAGGTGCCGCCCGGGGTGACGGCCGTGGACCGGTTCTCGCTGCTGTCGGCGTTCGTCCCCGTCAGCCGGGTGCTGCTGGCCTCGGTGCTCGCCTGCACGGCGCTGGCGGTGCTGCGGCTGGCCGGGCGACCGGCGTGGGTGGTGCCCGGGCGCGCGGCGAGCCGGGTGGCGGCCGCGGTGGCCCTCGCCGGGGCGGCGGCCGCGGCGGCCGCGCTGGCCGCCCTGGCCGCGGCCACCGCGCGGGGGTCGGGCCTGACCTCGTTCTCGAGCGGCTCCCTGCTGTTCGACCTCGCCGTGCAGGGCCCGGAGGCGCTCGTCCCGGTCGCCCTGGGCGCCGTCACCGCGGCGGTGCTCCTGCGCCCCGGCACCCCGCCGGCACCGCCTCCCCCGCGGACGGGGGCGGGGGTCGGGGTGCCGGCGGCGGCCCCGGCGGAGACCTCGGCGGAAACCTCCGGGGAACCCCCCGAGGAGGCCGCGCGCGGGGCCGGGGAGGTGGCCGGGGGGCCCGCGCCCGCGCCGCGTCCCGGCGTCCCGCCCGCTCCCGCGGCGCCCGCGCGCGAGCGCGCCGAGGGGGCGCCGGCGGACGCGCCGCCCGCGGCCGGGTACCCGCGGCCCTCGGCGGAGGAGTACGCCCTGTACCGCAGGCCGCCGCGGTGAGCGGCGCGCACGCCCCGCGCTGGTCCGGCCCGGGGTTCGACGACGCCGACGACGCCGACGACGGGTTCGACGGGTTCGAGGGGACCGGCGGCGCCGGGGGTCCCGGCGGGGGCCGCTGGACCTGGGCGTTCCGCCTCCTGCTGCCGGTGGCCGCCTCCCCGGTGCTGGTGTGCGCCGCGGTGGTCGCGCGGATCCTGGTCGGCGCCGAGCCCAGCCCGCCCGCCCCCGGCGTGCGGCAGGTGTTCGCCGACCGCTGGACCGGCGTCCTGCAGGGGCTGGACCTGGGGTGGGCGTGCACGGTCAGCGCCCTGCTGGTGCTGCTGCTGGCCGGGGCCGTCGCCGCCGGCCGGCCGCGCTGGGCGGCGCCGACGGCCGGCGACCGCACGGCGGTGGCGGTGCTGGCGGTGGCGCTCGCGCTGGTGTCGGCGGTGACGGGCGCGGTCTCGCTGACGGCGCTGCTGCAGCAGCCGACCGAGCTGCAGGCGTGGTACGCGCGCACCGGGGTTCCGATGGAGGTGTCCGCGCTGGAGTGGGCCGCCGACGGCGCCCTGCACGTCCTGGCGGCCCTCGTCGCCGCCGTCGCGGCGGGCTGCTGCGGAGCGGTGCGGGCGCGCGCGGGGCGCCCCGCCGGCCCTTCCCCCCGCGCCGCGGGCGTGGATACTGCCGAGGGTGGCCGGTGACGAGGGGACCGGGCGCCCCGCCGACGAGCAGGACCGCCTGGAGCGGCGCCAGCGGGAGCTGGAGGAGCGCTGGGCGCGGGCGGTCTCCGGCTCCGAGCCGCTGAGCGTGCGCTCGCGCATCGTGGAGGACTTCGACCGGCTCGCCGGTGAGCGCGACGACCTGGCCGCCGCGCGCGACGAGGTCGCCGCGCAGCGCGGCACCCGCCCGGACGAGCGCGACCGGGCGGCCACCGAGCGCGCCCGCGCGGCGCAGGAGCGGGCCCGCGCCGCGACCGAGCGGGACCACCGGGCCCAGGAGCGCCGGGAGCGGGCCGACCGGGCGCAGCTCGTGCAGGAGGAGCTGGTCGAGCTGCTGCACCAGCACGTGCTGGCCTGCGAGGAGCTGGCGCTCACCCACGAGCGCTGCGGCGCCCTGCACGAGCAGCTCGCGCTGCACGAGGAGGACCCGGGCCGGTTGCGGGAGCTGACCGCGCGGGCGGAGCGGGAGCGCGCCGCCGCGGAGCGCGCCGCCGAGCGGGCGCGCCGGGCGGCCGAGGCCCTGGCGCGCCCGCCCGGGGGCTGACGCGCCGCGTCCGGGCGGGGGCCGGGGTGCGGTGCCGCGCGGGCGGCGTACTGTCGGACGGTCGACCGTCGAGAATCCCGGCGTCCCCCCCCCCGCCCGCCGGAGGCAGCACCGTGATCGCTCCCCAGGACGTCCCCGAGCCCGCCGAGGTGCTCTGGAACCGCGCGCTGCTCGCGGCCTTCACCGGGCGCCGGCTGGAGGAGGAGCGGTGGAGGACCAGGGCGCGCGCGGCCGGGGTGAGGCAGCGCAGCGAGCTGGTGCGGCTGGAGTCGGTCGCCGCGCGCCTGGGGGTGCCCGCGCCCGCCCCGCCCACCGGGGCCTGAGCACCGCCCGGACCCGGCCCCGGGCGGGCCCGGCCTCAGGCGAGGTCGGCCAGCCGGGCGCGGGCGCCGGCGGCGAGCAGCTCGGTGTCGGCGGTGGCGGCGACGAAGCGGAAGCCCAGCTCGCGCAAGCGCGCCGCGCGCCCGGCGCCCGCGCCGAACGCCCCCGGCACCGCGCCGCCGGCGGCGCAGGCGCGCACCACGGTGGGCAGCGGGTCGTCCGGGGCGTCCGCGGCCAGCAGGGCGTCGACGTCCGTGCCCAGCTCCAGCGACAGGTCGAAGGGGCCGACGAGGACGACGTCCACGCCCTCGACGGCGGCGATCGCCTCGACGTCCGCCAGCCCCGCGCGCGTCTCGACCATCACCGCGCACAGCACGCCCGCGTCCGCCCGCGCCGGCGGCACCGGCTCGCGGCCGGTCAGCAGGGCGTGCGGGCCCCAGCTGCGCTCGCCGGCGGGGGAGTAGCGGCACGCCCGCGCCGCGGTGCGGGCCTGCTCCGCGGTGCTCACCATCGGCACCACCACCCCGGCGGCGCCGGCGTCCAGCGCCCGGCCGATCTCCTGCACGTCCAGGCGCCCGGGGCGCACCAGCAGCGGCGCGGCGCCGTCGCCGCCCTCGCGCAGGCACTCGCGCAGCGAGCGGTCGTCGTGCTCGCCGTGCTGGGCGTCCAGCAGGACCCAGTCGACGCCGGAGCGGGCCAGGGTGCCCACGGCCCCCGGGCTCGCCAGGTTCGACCAGGCGCCCCACAGGGTGCGTCCCGGGTCCTGCGTCCACCAGCGCTGCGGCTCCACGGCGAGCTCCTCCGTCCCGGGCCGCCCGGCGGCGGCCACGGGGTCGATCCTGCCCCGGCGGGCTCCGGGGGGCCGTTCAGCGCGCCGGGTGGAACGCCGGCGGCAGCAGCGCCCGCGCGAACCGCCGGGGGCTGTCGCCGTCGAGGTCGCCCGGGACGACCACGGCGACCAGCACCTCGCCGTAACGGTCGTGTTACGTCCTCGCCACCCCCTTGCCAAGCATTTGTCAGGAGTCAAAACTAACCGGGGTGACGACCTCCACCGCCCCGGGCGCACCACGGCCGCGCAGCGCGCCGCGGCCCGCCGCCGGCGGTGGCCTGCGCCCCAGCGCGAAGGTCCTGCCCGTGCAGGCGCGGGCGCACAACCGGGCCGTCGTGCTGGGCGTGCTGTTCCACTCCGGGCCGCTCTCGCGCGCCGACCTGGCCCGCGCCACCGGCCTCACCCGCGTCACCGTCTCCGAGATCGTCGCCGGCCTGCTCGCCGAGGACCTCGTCGCCGAGCTCGACGCCCGCCCCGGCGGCCGGGTCGGCAAACCCGCCACCCCGGTCGGGCTGCGCGGCGCGGACAACCTCGTCGTCGCCGTCGACCTCACGCGACTGTCGGCGGTGCGCGGCGCCGTCCTCGACCTCGCCGGGAACGTCGTCAGCGAGGCCGGCGCCGACCTGCACGGGCTGCGCGGGACCGCCGCCCTGGCCGCCGTGGAGGGTTTCTGCCGCGACGTCCTGGCCGCGGCCCGCGCCACCGCCCGCGCCTCCGTCGTGGGGGTCGGCATCGGCACCCCCGGCGTCGTCGACGAGCACGGCACCGTCGTGGAGGCCTCGAACCTCGGCTGGAGCGGCGTGCCGCTGGCCCGGCTGCTCACCGACGCCCTGGGCATCGGCGTGCACGTCGTCAACGACGCGAACGCCGGTGCGCTCGCGGAGTTCACCTACGGCGGTTCCTCCCCCTCGGGGTCGATGACCGTGACGGTCGGCGAGGGCCTGGGCGCCGGCATCGTCCTGGACGGCAACCTCCTGCGCGGCGGCCGGATGGCCGCCGGGGAGATCGGCCACCTCACCGTCGACCCCGCCGGCCCGCACTGCGAGTGCGGCCGGCGCGGGTGCCTGGAGACCTACCTGTCCGTGCCGCGGCTCACCGCGGCGCTGGAGGGGAAGGCCCCGGCGCGGCGGCGCGCCGTCCTGGCCGCCGCCGGCCGCCGCCTCGGCGGCGCCCTGGCGCCCGTCGTCGCCGCCCTGGACCTCGACGAGGTCCTGCTCAGCGGACCGCGCGACCTGCTCGCCGGCCCGCTCCTCGACGCCGCCCGGGAGACCGTGCGGAACGCCTGCATGCCCACGGCCACCGACGTCCCCCGGGTGCGCACGGCGTCGCTGGAGGAGTCCGCGGTGCTCAGGGGTGCCGCGGCCCTCGTGCTCTCCGGGGAGCTCGGCTTCAGCTGAGCGCCCCGCCCGAAGGACCACCCGCAGTCCCGCGCACCGCAGTCCCACGCACCGCAGCCCCACGCACCGCAGCCCCGCGTCCCGCAGTTCCCCGTCCCCGCCGCCCCCGCGCCGGCCGGGCACTCCACGGAAGGACTCGTCGTGAAGCACACCACCAGCAGGTTCACGAAGGTGCTGGCGCTCGGCGCCGCCCTCGCGCTCGGCCTCACCGCCTGCGGCGGGGAGTCGTCGTCCTCCTCGCCCTCCGAGGCCGGCGGGCAGGACGTCCGCGTCTGGTTCATGAAGGACTCCGTGCCCGACTCCGCGCAGCAGTGGCTCAAGACGGAGTTCGAGGAGCAGAACCCCGGTTCCACGCTGACCGTCGAGGTGCAGCAGTGGAACGGCATCGTCCAGAAGCTGCAGACCAGCCTGGCCAGCGAGGACGAGAGCCCCGACATCGTCGAGGTCGGCAACACCCAGGTCGCCACCTTCTCCTCCGTCGGCGCCTTCGCCGACATCAGCGACCTCGAGGCGGACCTCGGCGGCGACGACCTCATCCAGAGCTTCCTGGACGCCGGCTCCTGGGAGGGCAAGCTGTACGCCGCGCCGTTCTACGCCGGTGCCCGCGTCGTCTACTACCGCACCGACCTGTTCCAGCAGGCCGGGATCGCCGTGCCCACCACCATCGAGGAGCTGGGCGAGGCGGCGAAGAAGCTGCAGGCCGCCAACCCCGAGGGGACCCCGGACTTCTCCGGCATGTACCTGGCCGGCGCCGACCCGCACACCAACGAGGGCTGGCTGTTCACCTACGGCGGGCAGTACGCCGAGCAGGAGGGGGATCAGTGGGTGGGCAGGCTGTCCACCCCCGAGTCGATCGCCGCCCTCACCGAGGTGCAGGACCTCTACGGCAGCGCGACGAAGTACGCGCTCGACAGCAACGAGAACGCCCAGGTCGCCTACGAGCTGTTCAACGAGGGCAAGGTCGGCATCTACAGCTCCCTGAACTACGCCGTCGGCAAGATCGACAAGGCCCTGTGGGACGCCGGGAAGGTCGGCGTCATGCCGCTGCCCGGCCTGCAGCCCGGCACCCTCGGCAAGACGTTCTCCGGCGGCTCCAGCATCGGCATCTCCGCCAACAACCACGACGAGGAGCTGTCCGAGGCGGCGCTCAAGCTCATCTACTCGGAGGACTTCCAGACCAGGCTGGCCGCCGAGTCCGGCTGGATCCCCGGCAACACCACCTACGCCTCGGCGCTGACCGGCCCCACCGCGGCCATCTCGCAGGACGTCGTGCAGAACTCCGAGCTGACCCCGAACAGCCCGCAGTGGGGCGTCGTGGACGGCAACAACGTGCCCCGCGACTTCTGGGTGCGCATCGCCCGCGGCGAGGACGTCGCGACGGTCGCGGAGGAGACCGACGCGACCCTCGAGGAGCAGCTCAACGGCTGAGACCGGCCCCGGCCGGCAGGAAAGGAGAGCAGGTGCCCGACCAGCTGACCCCCGAACGCCTCGGCGCGCAGCTCGCCCCGGGGGCCCCGGCCCCCGGGGGAGCGGCGGCCGGCCCCCGCACGCGCCCGCGGCGGCGCAGCCTCGGGCACCGTCTGACGCCCTACCTCCTGCTGGCCCTGCCGGTGCTGCTGGTGTGCCTGGCGCTGGGCTACCCGGTGGTGCGCCAGGTCGTCATGTCGTTCCAGGAGTTCGGCCTCGCCCAGCAGTTCGGGCGGCCGCCGGAGTTCGTCGGCCTGCAGAACTACGCCGAGGTCCTCTCCGACGGCTACTTCTGGGTGGTGGTGGCCCGCTCCATCGCCTTCTGCGCCGTCTGCGCCGCCGTCACCATGGCCTTCGGGGTCGGTTTCGCGGTGCTCATGCAGCAGGTCTCGCGCGTCCCGCGGGTGCTGCTGCAGTGCGCGCTCGTGCTGGCCTGGGCGATGCCGCCCATCGCGGCGCTGACCGTCTACACCTGGCTCGTCGAGCCGCGCTACGGGTTCGTCAACTGGCTGCTCAGCACCGTGGGCCTGCCGTTCCAGGGGTACGCGTGGCTGGCGGCCAGCCAGTGGACGTTCTTCCTCGTCGCCGCCGTCACCGTGATCTGGACGTCGGTGCCGCTGGTGACGCTGTCGGTGTACGCCGCGCTCACCCAGGTCGACGAGTCGATCGTCGAGGCCGCCGAGATCGACGGCGCCGGCGGCGCCCAGCGGCTGCGGCACGTCGTCCTGCCGATCGTGCGCCCCGTGGTCCTGCTGCTGCTCATGCTGCAGGTCATCTGGGACATGAAGGTGTTCACCCAGATCAAGGTGCTGCAGGCCGCGGCCGGCAACAACGAGCGCACCAACCTGCTCGGCACCTACGTGTACGAGACCGGCATCGGCGGCGGCGACTACGGCATGGCCTCCGCGCTGGCCACCGTCATGCTCGTCCTGGTGCTGGTCATGACCTGGCGCTACCTACGCACGCTGATGAAGCAGGGGGACCTGTGAGCACCACGACCACCACCACGACCGGCACCACGGCCGGCACCAGGACCGGCACCACGACCTCGCCCCGCTCGGCCAGGACCCGCCACCGCCGCCTGTGGAACGTCGTGGCCGTGCTCTTCGCGGCCCTGTGGGCGTTCCCGATCTACTGGATGCTCAACTCCGCGCTCATGCCCGCCGAGCGGCTGCGGCAGAACCCCCCGCTGCTGGCGCCGCTGCAGCCGACGTTCGACTCCTTCGCCGGCATCCTGTCCGACCGGGTGTTCTGGACCTCCCTCGGCTTCAGCGCGGCGGTGACCCTGCTGGCCGTCCTCGTCGCCGTCGTCGCGGCCACCCTGGCCGCCGTCACCCTGAGCCGGTTCCGCTTCGCCGGCCGGCGCGGCGTCGTCGTCGCCGTGCTCGTGGTGCAGATGATCCCCGCCGAGGCGCTGTTCATCTCCCAGTACCGCATGCTCGACGGGTGGGGCCTGCTGAACACCGTCGGCGGGCTGTCCCTGCTCTACGTCGGCCTCGTCCTGCCCTTCACCGCCTGGATGCTCAAGGGCTTCGTCGACGGGGTGCCGGTGGAGCTGGAGGAGGCGGCCACGGTCGACGGCTGCGGCCGCGTCGGGGCGTTCTTCCGCGTGACGTTCCCCCTGCTGGGGCCCGGCCTGGTCGCCACCGGCGTCTTCGGCTTCCTCGTCGCCTGGAACGAGTACACCCTCGCCTTCGTCATGCTCGCCTCCGGCGACCGCCTCACCCTGCCGGTGTGGCTGCAGACCTTCTCCTCCAACGTGCAGGAGACCGACTGGTCCGGCGTCATGGCCGGGTCCAGCCTCATCGCCGTCCCCGTCATCGTCCTGTTCCTGCTCGTGCAGAACGCCATGACCAAGGGCATGGTGGCCGGCGCCGTCAAGGGCTGAGCCGCCACCCACCACGAACACCCCGCGAACCCCCGCGGACCCCACCGACAGCGCATCGGAGCCGACGTGCCCGTCACCCCCTTCCCCCGCCCCCGCGTCCTCACCGCCGCCCCCGGCGCCGGGCCCGCCCCCGGCGCGCCCGTCACCGCCAGGGCCGAGGCGTCCCTGCCGCCGCAGGGGTTCCGCCTGGACACCTCCGCCGACGGGGTGGCCATCGCCCACGCCGACGCCGCCGGGCTGCGCTACGCCCTGGCCACCCTGGACCAGCTGCGCGCCGGCGCGGACTTCGGCGAGGTGACCTACCACGTCGAGGACCACCCCGACTTCCCCGTGCGCGGGTTCATGCTCGACGTCAGCCGCGACCGGGTGCCCACCCGCCGCACCCTGGCGCGCTGGGTGGAGGTCCTCGCCCTGGCCCGCGTGAACACCCTCGAGCTCTACACCGAGCACACCTTCGCCTTCACCGGCCACGAGGAGGTCTGGCAGGACGCCTCGCCGTTGACCGCCGACGACGTGCGCTGGCTCGACGCGCTGTGCGCCGCGCGCGGCATCGACCTGGTGTGCAACCAGAACACCTTCGGGCACATGGAGCGCTGGCTCAAGCACGAGGCGTACGCGGAGCGCGCGGAGAACGAGGACGGCTTCACCGCCTGGGGCCGGCACCGTCCGCCCGGCACCGTCGAGCCCACCGCTGAGAACGCGGAGTTCGTCGCCGGGCTGCTGGAGGAGGTCGTGCCGCTCTTCCGCACCCGCCGCGTCAACGTCGGCGCCGACGAGCCCTTCGAGCTGGGCACCGGCAAGAGCGCCGCGCGCGCCGGGCGCGAGGGCCTGGGCACCGTCTACTTCGACTACGTCACCTCCGTCATGCGCCCGTGGCTGGAGCGCGGCTACACCGTGGAGTTCTGGGCCGACGTCTTCGGGAACCACCCCGAGCTCATGAGCCGGGTGCCCGCCGGCGCCGTGCCCGTCGTGTGGCAGTACGACTCCCCGTCGCTGACCGCCGCCGTCGTCGACTCCGCCTCCCCCGACCAGCTCCAGCAGTGGCGCGACGCCGGCGTCGACGTCGCCGCCCTGCGCGACGGCTTCCGCGACCGCGCCAAGCTCCTGCTGGAGGCCGGCGTGCCGTTCTGGGTGGCGCCCGGGGCCAGCAACTGGAACTCCCTGCTGGGCCGCTTCGACAACGCCGTGGAGAACATGGTCGACGCCGCCCAGGTCGGCCTGGAGAACTCCGCCCAGGGGTACCTGAACACCTCCTGGGGCGACAACGGCCACTGGGACCCGCCCTCGGTGGCGTTCGGGCCGGCCGTGTTCGGCGGCGCCGTGAGCTGGTGCCTGGAGGCCAACCGCGACCTCGACGTCGCCGCCGTCCTCGACGAGCACGTCCTGGCCGACCCCACCGCCACCACCGGCCGCGTGCTGGTGCGCGCCGGGCAGGTGTGCGCCGACCTCGGCGTGCCCGTCCTGAACGCCTCCCCGCTGCATCGCGCCCTGCTGGAGGCCGAGGACCTGCCCGCCTGGGCGGTGCCCGCCCCCGAGCGGCTGCGCGCCGCGCTGGGCGTGCTGGCCCGCTGCCGCGAGGACCTGCGCGCCGCCGAGCCCGCCTGCGCCGACGGCGACGTCGTCGTGCGCGAGCTCACCCAGGCGATCCGCCTGGCCGAGCTGGCCGCCCGGTACCTGCTGCCGCGCGCTGAGGGCGCCGGGCGCCCCGACCCGGCCACCGCCCACGCGCTGCTGCACGACCTCGACGCCCTCGTGGAGGAGCAGCGCGCCTGCTGGCTGCTGCGCGCGCGGCCCGGCGGCCTGGACGACAGCACCGCCCGCTTCGCCGTCCTGCGCCGCGCCCTGGTGCGGGCCCTCGCGGGCTGACGCCGTGACGGCCCTGCTGACCGGACCGGGGCGGGCCGGCGCCGACGGCCGCGCCGGCGTGCGGATCGGCCTCGACATCGGCGGCACCAAGATCGAGGGCGTGGCCCTCGGCCCCGGCGGCGCCGTGCTGGCCCGCCGCCGGGCCCGCTCGGCCGAGGGGGTGCGCGCCGTCGTCGAGGCCGCGGCCGCCGTCGTCGACGCCCTCACCGCCGACCTCGGCACCGACCTCACCGACGCGCCCGCCGGGCGGCCCGCGGCCGTCGGGGTGGGCATCCCCGGCCTCGTCGACCCCGCCGCCGGCACCGTCGGCGACGCCGTCAACCTCGGGTTCGGGCCCGACCGGGTGCCCTTCGGCCCGGCCCTGTCCGCCCGGCTCGGCGGCGTCCCGGTCACCGTCGAGAACGACGTCAACGCCACCGCCCTGGGCGCCCGGGAGCTGCTGGCCCCCGGCGCCGACCTGGCGCTGCTGTCGCTGGGCACCGGCCTGGCCGCCGGCGTCGTCGTCGGCGGGGCCCTGCTGCGCGGGGCCCGCGGCGCGGCCGGGGAGGTCGGGCACCTGGCCCTGGACCCGCGCGGGCTGCCGTGCCCGTGCGGGCAGCGCGGCTGCCTGGAGACCGTCGCCTCCGGCGCCGCGCTGCGCCGGGCCTGGCCGCACGGGGGCGAGGGCCGCTCCGCCGAGCACCTGTTCGCCGCGGCCGGCGCGGGCGACCCCGCCGCCGTCGCGGTGCGCGACGCCTGGGCCGGGGCCGTGGCCCTGGCTGTGCGCACCCTGGCCCTGACCTGCGACCCCGAGCACCTCGTCCTCGGCGGCGGGGTGGCGGCCGTGGGCGAGCCGCTGCGCGAGGCGGTGGCCGCCGCGCTGCGCGCCCAGGCGGCCGGCTCGCGGTTCCTGCGCGGGCTGGCCGTCGACGAGCGGCTGACGCTGCTGCCGACCGGCACGCCCGTCGCGGCCGTCGGAGCCGCCCGCCTGGGCGAGCGCACCGGCGCGCCCTGACCCCGCGCGCACCGTCGGCGACCGGCGCCGGGGCCCGCCTCACCCCCCGGCGCCGGTCGCCGCGGCGAGCGGGTGAGGCGTTGCGACGCAGCGTGCGCGGGCCGCGCCGGCGCGCGCGGGGCCGTTCGGGTGGGTTCGCGCCCGCGTGCTTCGGGAGCGCCCGCCGGCGGGCCGACACGTCCTGCAGCGCCGCTCGGGGACGGTCCCCGCGGCGGAGAGGAGAACCCCGTGTCCGCCAGCGGCCCCCGTGCCAGCATCGCCTCCGTCCTCGCCGCCGAGGCCTACGCGAACAACCGCGTCCCCGCGCCGCGCCCGGCCCCGCCGGGCGGCGAGCCCGCCGCGCCGGTCGCCGCCACCGCGACCGCCGTCCTCGACGCGCCCGCCGCCGCCGGCTCGCGCAGCCGCTTCCTGGAGCTGCTGCGCCCCGCGCGCCACGCCCGCTGACGCGCCCGGCCCCTCAGGCGCTCCGCCGCACCCGGGCCAGCACGGCGTCCGCGACCGCCGCCGGCTCCCGCTCCGGGAGCCAGTGGCCGGTCGGCAGCCGCGCCTGCGAGAACTCCCCGCGCACGTGCGCCGCCGTGGCCCGCACCGACGCGGGCGCGAAGAACGGGTCGTCGCGCCCGTGCAGGTACGTCACCGGCACCCGCACCTCGCCGGTGCGCCCGCGACCCAGCGGCAGCGCCCGGTACCAGCCCAGCGCCGCGCTCAGCGCCCCCGGCTCCGCCATCCGCCGCGCGTAGCCCGCGGCCAGGTCCGCCGGCAGCCCGCCGCGCACCAGCAGCGCGCGCAGCGCCGCGCCCGAGCGGGCCAGCAGCAGCCGCTCCGGCAGCGCCGGCACCTGGAAGCCCGCCACGTACGTCGAGCGCATCGCCTGCGTGCCGCGCACCACGCCCTCCCGCAGCGCCGCCGGGTGCGGGGTGGAGAGCACCGTGGCCGAGCGCACCCGCTCCGGGTGGCCGGCGGCCAGCGCCCACGCCACCACCCCGCCCCAGTCGTGCCCCACCACGTGGAACGTGCGCGCGCCCGCCGCGTCGGCCAGCGCCAGCACGTCGGCGACCAGCTCGGGCAGCACGTACGCCGCGGGGGGGGGGGGGGGGGGGGGGGGGGGGGGGGGGGGGGGGGGGGGGGGGGGGGGGGGGGGGGGGGGGGGCCGCCGGGGGGGGGGGGGGGGGGCGGGTGAGCTGCGACTGCTCACTCGTCTCGCCGCAGCCCTCCCCACACCCCCCCCCCCCCCCCCCCCCCCCCCCCCCGGGGGAGTAGCCGCGCTGGTCCGGGGCCAGCACCCGCAGCCCCGCGCCCACCAGGCGCGGCGCCACCGCGTCCCAGGCGCGCGCGTCCTGCGGGAAGCCGTGCAGGCACACCACGACGTCCGCCGCGCCGCCGCCGGCCGGGGCGCGGTCGCGCACGTCGAACACCAGGCCGTCGCGCGCGTAGGTCTCCACGACCCCAGCCTGCCCCGCCCCGCCCCCGCCCGCCCCCGGGCAGGCCCCGCA
>NZ_JBJLSG010000125.1:0-14741 GCF_050871925.1 Kineococcus gurbantunggutensis | reverse complement strand
CGGTCCGTGGCACCGGTCCGTGGCACCGGTCCGTGGCACCGGTCCGTGGCACCGGTCCGTGGCACCGGTCCGTGGCACCGGTCCGTGGCACCGGTCCGTGGCACCGGTCCGTGGCACCGGTCCGTGGCACCGGTCCGTGGTCGTGTACAGAGCGCCGGTTGTCCACCCGCGCCGGCGTGAGCGGTGCGCGCGCCGGTGTTGAACCGGTGGACGTGGGCGGTGCAGCCCTGCCGGTAAGCGTTGCGGTGCTGGTTCTCCGAGCGCTACTGGTGCAGCTGTCAGGCGGTGGTGATGTCGAAGAGCTGCTCCAGCCCGGTGCGCTGGAGCAGGAAGGTGACCTGCGGGCCGGGGTGGGCCAGGGTGACGCGGGCCGGTGCGCTGGTCGTGACCAGGCGTGCCAGGAAGTTCAGGCCGGCGGAGTCCATGAAGGTCAGTGCGCCGAGCTCGATGGTGACCGGGTGGCCGGCGTAGGCGCACTGGTGCAGCAGGTCGTGCAGCAGCGGGGTGCTGGCCGCGTCGATCTCCCCGTGCAGGTGCACAGTGGTCAGCGCCCGCTCGTCGTCGATGTCGACGCGCCCACCGCCGATGGGGTCCTCGACGAGCACGGTGCTGGGCGCCAAGGGTGCGTGGAGCAACCCGCTGGAGTGCTCGGGTTGGTGCTGGTGCTGGTGCTGGTGCTGGTGCTGTGGCGGTGTGCTGCTCACCTATCCACTCAACACCACCGGCCGCGTGCACCGCGCGCTGATCGTCCACCGCCGAAGCGCCCGCCTTGGGTGGGGTCAGGGGTGCGGGGCGGGCAGCGCACCAGGCGGCACCACACGCTCTTGGCCGTCGCTGGTGCGCTGCCCGCCGCGCCGCGCCGCCCGACCCGCCGCCGGCCCCGTGCACCTCGGTCACCTCGTGCACCTGGTGCGGCAGGTGGGTGTGCGGGGGGCGGTGCACGCCCCACTCGCGGCTGAGCAGCTCCACCAGCTGCACCCCGCGCCCGCCGGGCACCCGGGGGTCCGGGTGGTGCACGATGGGCACCTCGCTGGAGCCGTCGCTGACCGAGAGCACCACCCCGGCGCCCTCGACGTACTCCAGCACCGCGCTGATCGGGGGCCCGCCGTGGCGCACGGCGTTGGTGACCAGCTCGCTCAGGAGCAGCTGCACCTGCGGCAGGTGGGCGCTGTCGTGGTGGGCGCACCAGTGCTGCTGGACGAAGCGGCGGGCTCGGCGGGCGGAGGCGAGTTCGACCGGCAGGGCCACCCGCGCTGCAGGAGTGGTGGTGCACACCCGCGCGGGTCTGCTGCATGATCAAGTGACACCGGACCTGGCTTGCTCGTGAAGCAGCCTGGAAGGATGCCGCTGTGACCAAGCCCTACCCCCGCGAGTACCGCGACGACGTCGTGCGCGTGGCCCGCAGCCGCGACGAGGGCGTGACGCTGGAACAGGTCGCCGCCGACTTCGGCATTCACGTGATGACCTTGTCCAAGTGGATGCGCCAGGCCGACATCGATGAAGGCGCCAGGCCCGGACTGAGCACGGCCGAGGCCGCCGAGCTGCGCGCGGCACGTGCCCGCATCAAGCTGCTGGATCAGGAGAACGAGGTCCTGCGCCGGGCGGCGGCCTACCTCTCCCAGGCGAACTTGCCGGGAAAAGGCTCTGCCCGCTCGTGAGCGAGCTGGCCGATGACGGGGTGCCCGTCGCGGTCGCGTGCCGGGTGCTGAAGATCGCTCGACAGGTCTACTACCGCTGGCTCACCGAGCCCGTCAGCGAGGCGGAGCTGGAGCAGGCGTACCGGGCCGACGCCCTCTTCGATGCGCACCGCGAGGACCCGGAGTTCGGCTACCGCTACCTGTACGAGGAAGCCGCTGAAGCCGGGCAGGTCATGGCGGCGCGGACGGCATGGCGGATCTGTCGGGACAACGGCTGGTGGAGCGCGTTCGCCAAGCGGCGCGCCAAGAACGGCAAAAGGCCCGGACCGCCGGTGCATGACGACCTCGTCCAACGGAACTTCACCGCCACCAGGCCCAACGAGCTGTGGCTCACCGACATCACCGAACACCGCACGAGCGAGGGCAAGCTCTACCTCTGCGCGGTCAAGGACGCTTATTCCCGCCGCATCGTCGGCTACTCCATCGACTCGCGGATGAAGTCCCGCCTGGCGGTCGCAGCCTTGGCCAACGCCGTCGCACGCCGCCGGGTCGAAGGTGCGGACGTGGCCGGTTGCGTCATCCACAGCGACCGCGGATCGCAATTCCGATCAAGGAGATACATCCACGCTCTCGCCCGGCAGGGGCTGGTCGGGTCGATGGGCCGCGTCGGCGCCGCCGGCGACAACGCGGCCATGGAGAGCTTCTTCGCCCTGCTGCAGAACAACGTCCTCGACCGCCGCTCCTGGGCCACCCGCGACGAGCTGCGCATCGCGATCGTGACCTGGATCGAGCGGACCTACCACCGGCGCCGCCGACAGGCCGGCTTGGGCCGGTTGACCCCCATCGAGTACGAGACCATCATGACCACGCCGGTCGCTCTGACCGCGTGACGTAGCTGTCACCGGATCATGCAGCAGACCCACCTGCACCTGCACCGGCGGTGCGCAGCGCAGGCGCCGCCCTGTGGTGCGGGTGGCTGGTGAGGGCATCGGGGCCGCGGGCAGCGGTCTTGATGCCGACTCGCTCGAACGGGTCAGGGCCGGCAGGAGGTCCGCGTGCGCGATCGCCCCGACGGCGACGCTCTGCCCGTCGGTGCGCACTGGTGGTGCGCTCGCGCGCACGACGCGCTCACGTCCATGACGTGGCAGGGGCCGCGACGTGGCGGGTGGCCGCGCGGCGGGCGACCTCGACCAGCCAGGCGCTCAGGGCCGCCGGCAGCGGGGTGCACCAGCGCGGCGGATCGCGCGAAGCGCTGCCGCTCACGCGCACCGTCCGCGCCTTCGGCGCCCTCGGCGCCCAGCGGCACCTCGCCGGTGGGCGCACCGGTGCCCACCGGAGCGCTGCACATCCCGAACAGGGCGCGCTCGTCCAGCTGCGCGCGCGGCGCGGCCGTGCCGGGTGTGCGCCACCAGCGCACCCGGCGCGCTGAGCGGTGCCGCAGCGCGGTCGGCGACGGCCGCACCCACCTCTAGGAACTTGACCCCGCGGGTGCAGCGAAGCGCTCAGGTGCTGTGCGGGCAGGCGCTGCGCGGCCGGGCGCAGCAGCAGCACGGCGTCGTGACCCCCTACGGAGGGTCACCGAGCGCGATGACAGTTCACCGCCCACGATGACCGGGTGACGGTTCAACCACTGCCGCGCGCCACCGCTGACGCCATCGCCGACTTCGTCGAACGCCGTGCCGCGCGCCCGCGCGCGGGGCTGAGCCCGGAGCCGGGTCTCACCGAGCGGGAGGTCGGTGCCCGCGTCGGCTGGGAGTCGTTCGTGCATCGCTACCGCCAAGCCGTGCGCGATGAGCACGAGCTGACCGCGGACAACCTCGCCCACGCCCTGCTGGACATCGCCGTGCTGCACCGGCACCACCGCGACTTCCAGCGCGGCTGGCTGCACTGGCAGGAGGTCCTCGTGGCTCTGGAGCAGGAGCAACGGTGAGTGCCGCGGCCGGCGGTGCGGCCGGCGGTCGGGCCGGCGCCCGGCCAGTGTGGTTGACCGGTCAACTTTGACCCCCTGAAGAGGGCCAGTAGGGTCGTCGGCGTGGAGAAGTCGCACGCCATCGAGCAGTGGTGGTCGCAGCTGAGCTGGAGCGAGCAGGTCCAGCTGCTGGCCTTGAGCGAGCACGACGAGATGCCCCCGGGGGTCGCCGGGGACCTGACCCGGCACGGGGTGCGCGTGCCGACCGCGGCGGTGGGCGCTGAGGTGCTGCACGCCCAGCCCGATGCGCTGGTGGACTTCCTGCACGGCATCCGCACCAGCAACTGAGCACGTCCACCTCCGCACCCGGTGTGGCCAGCTCAGGCCGTTCAAGCACCGGGTGTCAGGTGCCGGGCGGGGCCTGGGGCAGCTGGGCGCTCAGCCGATGGAGCACCGAGCCCTCCCGCTCCAGGCGGCTCTGATCGACCCTGAACTCGCTGACCGCGCGGGTCACCCGCGCCCGCAGCAGCAGCTCGATCAAGCGCTGGCGCACGCGCATCGCGCGCGCCAGGGCCAGGTGGGCGCGCAGGTGGGTGTCCGCGCCGCCGGCCGCCTCCGCTGCCGGTGCGCCCGCACCTGCACAGCTGCGGGGGCGCGGGGCCGGCGCCGCGCGGGCTGGCTGCCCCAGGGCGTGCTGGTCGCCGGTGGGGTGCTCAGTGCCCAGCTCCCCCGCGACCGCGCGCGGCTGGTGGGGCGGGTGCTCGTGGGGCGGGTGCAGCACCGGCTCGAGCGTGCCCAGGCGGCTGGCCCTGGAGCGCTGCAGCACCAGCTCGGCCCGCTGCACCCGCCCGGTACAGCGGGCCCGCACCGCGCTGGCCTGCTCGTGCGCCGAGCGCGCCGTGGCGCGCACGAGCCGGGCTTGCCGGCGGGCCGCGCGGGCTCTCACCTCCTCGTCCTTGGGCTTGTCGGCGCGCCCGTCAACGTTGCCGGTCACGGTGTGGTCTGTGTCCTTTCGGTTGCGCTTGTGCTGGACGTTACCGGCCAGCTCGACGCTGCGGCACTGTCGGACACCCGCTGCAGTGCCGGCTCACCGCGGGCTTGTGGGTCCTCCTCGCCGAGCAGCGCGCTGTGATCCAGCGGGGTGCCTTGCGCTGGACTGCCCTGCTCAGGGGTGTCAGGACGGGCGTCGTGCGTGCCGGTGGCCGTGCGCCTGGCGACGAGGTGCTCAGGGCCGCTGAGTTGGGCGCGGCCGCTCAGTTGGGCACCGTGCTGCTGACGCTGGCGTAGCCGCCCGAGCCGCCCGAGCCGCTGAGCGCGGGGCCGATCCCGGCACGGGTGCCCTCGGGCAGGGTCAAGGTGCGCGCTGCCTCGTGCCAGGTGGTGCCGTACGGCCAGAGGGAGGTGCTCACCGACGCTCGGGCAGCCGTGGCGCTGCGTGAGCTCGTCGTGCACCGTGCCGGCGGCACTGGTGGTTCTGGTGGTGCGCCAGGTCAGCAGGAGCCCGTGCACGGACTGCGACGCGGTGGGCCGGGCGGGTAAGCCTCTGGAATCACTGCCTGGGTCACTGCTCGAATCACTGTTCGGATCGCCGCCCGGTACGGGGAGCACCGGTGTCAGTGACTGTTTCAGGTATGTGGTGAGTGCTGCGCCGTCCTGGCCAGCCGGCGCAGCATCACCCGAACGCAGGGGATCTCGACCATGCTGACCGCCGTGGTGGCCAGCCGCTCGACATCACGCGCCAGCCGGCGGGCGCGGCTGATCCATGCGAAGAAGCGCTCCACCACCCACCGCCTGAGCAGCACGTGGACGCCCACACTGCCTAGCGCCCTGCTGATCACCGTGGCAGTGATGCCCAACTGCGCGGCATGGTCGGGGAAGCCTTGGCGGAAGCTTCCCCCAGAGGGAGTACCCCCAGGTCGCACCAGACCTGGCGCAGGTCGGGGAACTGCTCGCCCAGCTCGTTCAGCAGGGCGACGCCGCCGGCGGCCTCGCTGATCGCGTCACCGGTAATCTGCACCGCGATTCCCCCGCGAGCGGGAGGTACCCCCAGGTTGCCCTCAACATCGACCGCGGTCATCCGCTTGCGCCCGTTGACCTTCTTGCCCGCGTCGTCGGAGCGCCCGTGCCCGCCTTCGCTGCTGCGGGCGGACTGTGAGTCGATGACGAACGCGCTGGCCGCGACGGTGCGCCTTTTCCCAGGCGGTCCAGCACCCGCACCTCGTCCACCAGCTTCTCCCAGGTGCCGTCGCCCTGCAGGCGGCGCATCCACTGGTAGCACGTCTCCCAGGCCGGCAGGTCCTGCGGCATCGCTCTCCACTTCGCCCCGTTGTCGATGACGTAGAAGATGCCGTTGAGCACCTCGCGCAGGTCTTGGCGAGGCCGCCCCATCCGTCCCTGCTCGGGCAGCAGGGGCTCGATCAGCTCCCACTCCTCATCGCTCAGGTCAGAGGAGTACGCCTCGCGTTCGACGGCCACGGCGACAGCATGGTCCATCAACATCGACATCTGAAACAGTCACTCAGCTTGGCTTTTAACCTACGGACTTTCGCTGGGTGATCGCCATGGTGCGGCGGGTGCTCTTGCCGACGTGGTAGCGCGGTGCCGGACGACGGTTCCTGGCGCCAAGTGGTCGTCCAGGGCCAGGCAGGGTCGGTTTCGTTGCAGCCGCCGGCTGGGCGGCCCTCGCACGGATGCTGCGGAAGTCACGCCGGACACGGGCGGGGGTCAGTCGTGCCGGTCGGCACGTTCTCTCCCAGGGTCGGCGCCGGTCTTCGGCCAGAGGGCGGGCCGGGCGCAGCTGGGTATGGGCAGCGAGGATCAGCCAGGTCCAGCGGTCCGCGGCCTGCGGGGTGCGCGTCCTCGGCGAAGTCCAGCCCAGCGTCTGCTTCAGCATGCGGAAGGTGTGCTCAAGGTCGAAGCGGCGCAGGAACACCCGCCAGCACTGATCGATCTGCTCGGCACTCAGGCCGGATGTGGAGGACCAGAGCCAGACCGGTTTCAGTGCCTGATCCCGATCACCGGGCAGGTGCTCCACCTGTAGCCGGATCAGCGTGCTCTCGACGATCGGCAGGGTGTGCTCGTGCCCTGCCCAGCCGGGGCGATGCGTCAGCTTCGGGTGCAACCGGTCCCAGCTGAGCGCCTCAGCCAGCCCGCAGCGCGACGTGGTTGCCCTCGTGCGTTGTGCCGGCTGCGGCCAGGTGGTCGGTCGGCGCAAGGCGAACGCGGCGCCGTGCCGCCGGGGGCGGCCCATCGTCCCCGCTGTCCGCACTGGAGCCTGCCCGCGCAACACCCGGTCCGAGCGCAGCCGGCCCACCAGCTGAACCGGCAGATCGGCCAGTAGCACCGCCAGGCGCGCGACGTCGTAGCCGGCGTCGGTGACGATGAGGACATCCTCGTCACCGGGCCGGTGCTGCCCGGCAGCGATGAGACGATCGATCAGAGCCCGCAGCTGCGCGGCGGTGACCGCGGTGACGTCGTCGTCAGGACGCAGGCGCTGCATGTCCAGCAGTGCCGTCCACGACGTCCGGCCCGGCTCCAGGGCGGCGATGAAGGAGTACGGCCAGCCCGGGAAGAATTGATCAGCGCTTCGGCCGCGCCCGTAGACGTGACAGAACCCTCGTTCAGCGCTGGTGGGCGCATCCGGCCGCAACCAGGTGCTGACGTCCACAGCCAGCACCAGCCGGTCGCCGCTGCTGCGCGGCAGGGGTGGTGCCGCCAGTCGATCCCGCAGCGCTTCGACGTCCAGACCACCGGCGTTGACTGCGTCGTACAGGCCACCGTGACCGCGGCGGTGCTCGGCGGCCAGGCTCAGCTCCACCAGTGAACGGACCGGGCCGTCGGTACACAGCAGCGCATCGCCCAGCTCGAACAGGGCATCGGCTCGCCTGCTCAGGCAGTCGTAGAAGCCCAGCCGGAAGCGTGACAACGCCTTCGAGGAGTCAGCGAGAGACTCGACAGCAGCAGCATCCTTCGCCACACTCACCTCGCGGCCTTAAGCTTGAACACCAGCGCCTCGGCAACGCAGATGATCACCTCGAGGCCGCTTCGCTGTCCACCTCCGACTCCCAGACGAGAAGCCGGAGGTTAAAAGTCAAGCTGAGACTCGTGTCCGCGGTGAGCGGTCGGTATGCGCCGAAGGTACTGGCGTGTACGCGGTCGGTGCATCAGGTCCTGGGTCGGCTCGCCTGCGCGAACTTGGCGGCCTTGGCCGGGTCGCTCAGCGTACGGTTCAGCGCGGTGTCCTCTCGGGTGGCCTCGTCGCCGCCGATGACGTGGTCCTCATCGGCGAAGAGGGCGTCCAGTCCCTGCTGGGCCACCAGGGCCGGGTCGTTCTTCCAGTCGTTCGATCCGAACTTGGTCGCTCCCATGCCGGCGCTCTGGTGGAAGTCGGTTGCCGTCGCCCCCGGCAGCAACGCCGTGACGACGACGCCGTGCTCCTTCATCTCCTCGCGAAGTCCCTCGGCGAAGCTCAGCATGAAGCTGCGGGTAGGCCCGTAGATCGACTCGTACGGGGTCGGGGTCAGCGCCGAGCACGACGTGGTGATTAGGAGGTGCCCAGTCCGCCGGGCCGCCATATGTCGGACAACGTGCTTGGCGAGTCTCACCTGGCCTGTGACGTTCAGCGCGAGCATCGCCAGTTCGTTATCGAGGTCGGTGTCGAGGAAGGCTCCTCCGAGGCTGCGGCCGGCGTTCAGGCACGCGACGTCCAGCGGGCGGCCGGTGGCCTCGACGGCGGCCCACACCCGGTCGACGCCCTGCGCGGTGGCCAGGTCGGCCTGGACAGGAAGAACCTCGACGCCGTTGATGCGGTCCCCGAGGTCGGCGATGCGTTCGCTCGCGCCGACGCCCACGAGGTCGTACCCGCGGTCGGCGAGCTGACGGGCGAGCTGGAAGCCGATGCCGGCCGAAGCGCCGGTGACAAGGGCCAGAGGCATGTGACTGCTCCTTCAGGTGGGAGTGCGGGGCTTGGTGGGGCCCGGGGTGGGTAGGTGTGAAGGGCTGCCCGGTCGACTACCGCTGTGCAGGGACGTGCTGTCGGGCGAGCGGTGAGCGGCGGGCTGACTCGCACCGACGTGAGCGTGCCGCCAGCTCCACGGCGGCCGTCTCGTCGTGGTCACGCCGTCGGGGGACTGCTGGTCGTGCGTCGCACGACCAGTGACGCCGGGACCTGGTGGACTCGTGGGGCGCGAGCCTGGCCGTCGATGCGCTCGGCCAGGAACCGGGCCGCCTGCACGCCGATGGCCAAGGTGCCGTTCTCGACACTTGTCAGTGACAGGTGCCGGATCATCGCCAGGTAGGTGTTGTCGTACCCCACGATGGACACCTCCTCGGGAACGCTCAGGGCGAGGTCGTGCGCCGCGGACAGGGCACCGATGGCGGCGAGGTCGTTGTAGGCGACGATCGCGGTCGGCCGGCGAGCTGCGGCCAGGACACGGCGCGCGGCGGCGTAGCCGCTCTCCTCGCTCATCCCTCCAGGAACCACGCTGGGCTCCAACCCGGCCGCGGACATCGCCTCCCGGTATCCCTGGACGCGCAGTTCCCCCACCCGTCCAGGGCCTTGCAGGTGCGTGATAGCGGTGTGACCGAGGTCGATGCAGTGCCTCGTCGCGGCGACCGCCCCCTCGACGTCGTCGTTGACGACGATATCGACGGCGACGTCGAGGGCGCCCGGGCCGAGGTCGGCGGGTTCGTACGTCCCGGCCAGCACGATCGGCACCACGGTCGCAGCCCGGCGCAACTCCCCCTCGTCCTCGGTGGTCCCCACCACCACGATGCCGTCGACCTGTTGCCGCAGGAGCTGATCGACCGGTGACGCGCCGACCCGGCGGGAGGTCGCGGAGTCCACCAGCACCGGCGCCAGGCCGACTGTGTCCAAGGTGGCCGTCACGCCGGCCAGCAGATCCACGAACCACGGGTTGCGCAGGTCGTTCAAGAGCACCCCGACCGTGCCGGAGCGCCGCGCCCCCAGCACCTGAGCCACCCGGTTGGGCTGGTAGCCCAGCTCTTCGATGGCACGGGTGACCGCACTTCGTCGAGCCGGGCTGACACCAGGATCGCCACGCAGGACCAGGGACACCAGGGACTTCGACACCCCGGCCTTGGCGGCTACGTCGCGGATCGTGGGCGTTCGTTCCATCGACACAGCGACCACTCTAGCCTAGGATGGACCGGTCCAGCTTTGTCCATGTGGTCCGGTCAGACCTCGACCAGCACCTCGACGCGGCAGCGATGCAGCACCGATGCAGCACCGATGCAGCACCGACGAATTGACGTACCGACGTACAGGAGCACCGTGGCACCCAAGATCTCGATGAACGTGACGACCACGTTCTTCGGCAACGTCGTCCAGGACATCCGCCTGGCCAGGGAGGCCGGGTACACCGGCATCGAGCTGCAGAGCCCCAAGCTCTACCGCTACCTCGACGCCGGTTACGACGTCCGCACCCTGCCCGAACTGCTCGACGGCCTGCAGGTCACCGGCCTGGGAGCGGTGCTCGACATCGAGCGTCAGGGCCCAGCGCGCGAGGAGTACCTGGCCGAGGTCGACCGCATGTGCAAGGTGGCCGTCGCGGTCGACGCGCCCATCGTGCAGTTGTGCACCGGCCCGGTGGACTGGAACGTGGTCAAGGACTTCACCGCTGGACGTCTGGCCAGCGACGACGGCCGCTACCGAGCGACCCTCGGCTTGGACGAGGCAGACGCCATCCGCCTCACCGCCGCCAACGTGCGCGCCGCTGCCGACATCGCCGGCTGGTACGGCCTGGACCTCTACCTCGAGCCCCTGGCCTGGGCCCGGCTGAACCGCTGCCGCCACGCCCTGGCCCTCATCGAGGAAGCCGGCCGCAACAACGTCGGCATCGCCTTGGACACGTGGCACTTCTGGACCACCGGCGACACCCTGGAGGAGGTCCGCGCCCTACCGAAGGAGCTCATCAAGGCCGTCCACCTGTCCGACGGCCTGGACCTCGACCGCGCCCACGACGTCCCTGACCAGTCCCACCACCGCAACGTCGTCATCGGTGGTGGGGCGATCCCGCTGCAGCAGTGGGTGGACGCCATCAAATCGACCGGCTACGACGGCTGGTGGGTCACCGAGATGTTCTCCGACCGAGCCAACGAACACGACCCCGCCGTGGTCGCCCGCACCATGCGCGACCTGACCGCCATCCTCGTCAGCTGAAGGACTCACCGTGCAACGCTTCGCCCTCATCGGCGCCGGCTTCATCGGCGCAGTCCACGCGGCCTCCCTGGCAGCCCACCCGGACGTGGACTTCGTCGGCGTCCACGACGTCGATGCCACCCGCGCAGGGGCGCTGGCCGCCCGGTACGGGACACGCGTCCTGGACGACTCGGAGGTCTTCGACGCCTCGCGCCTCGACGCCGTCTTCGTCGCCTCCTCCACCGACACCCACGCCCAGCACCTGCGGTCCGCAGCCGACGCCGGGCTCGCCGTCCTGTGCGAGAAACCCATCGCCGCCGACCTCGCCGAGGCCGTCGCCGTGGCCGACCACGTCCGGGCGTCCGGTGTGCCGGCGATGGTCGACTTCAACCGGCGCTACGACCGCGACCACGCCGAACTGCGTCGCGTCGTCACCTCCGGCGGCATCGGTGACGTCGAGCTGATCCAGCTCACTTCCCGCGGGCCGAGCCTGCCGCCGCTGGACTACCTGCGATCCTCCGGCGGTCAGCTGCGGGACCAGACAGTGCACTTCTTCGACCTGGCCCGATGGATCAGCGGTCAAGATCCCGTCGCGGTCTCGGTCATGGGGTCGGCGCTGGTGGATCCGGCCATCGCCGAGTTCGGCGACGTCGACACCTCGGTGGCCACGTTGACTCTGCCCAGCGGCGCGCTCGTGCAGATCGACAGCGTCCGCCGCACCGGATACGGCTACGACGAACGCATCGAGGTCATGGGTTCGACCGGTCTGGTGGAGTCACGACGCCAACGCCACGGGAACGTGGCCCGCTACGGCAGCGCCGGCATCCTCGACGACGGGTTGCACGAGGGCTGGTTCGAACGAGTGCACCCCACCTACGCAGCGACCCTGTCCGCCTTCGTCGCCGCGCTGGAGATCGGAGTCGAACCGCCTGTCACCGTGGACGACGGTGTCCGCGCTCAGGCCATCGCGGAGGCGGCGAGCTGCGCGCTCACGTCACGTCGGCAGGAGGTCATCACCTACCCCTGATCGCCACCACGCGCAGCAGTACGTGTGGCGGGGGTTACTGGGCTGCTTCGTAGCGGTACGCGTCGTCGGGTGCCAGCTGCAGCAGGCTGTCCAGGACCTGGGGGGTCTCGATGCCCCACATCTTGGAGAGGACCCAGGTGCGCCCGGTGTGGTGCAGCGGAGCTTCGAAGAACCAGCGGCGCACCCCGCGGCGGGCGCCGGGGTGGGTGCTGAGGAAGGCGTCGATCAGTTCCTGATCGGCCAGCTCACCCTCGACGGAGAGGAACTTGGCGTTGCCGGGCAGCGCTCGCGCCAGGTCGGTGGGGGCCACCCCGGCGCGGTGCAGGGCAGTGAGCAGCTCCAGGACGGCGCGGCGCTTGCGCAGCGGGGCGCTGGGCCCGGCGGGGGTGTGGATGACGTACTGCGTGTAGTCCCGCCCGCTCTGGGCGCTGGCCGCGCGCGCGGCGCTCTCGCGCTGGCGCAGGCGCACGGTGAGCTCTTCGGCCTCGGGCAGCGGGATGACCTGCTGCACGTCGAGCAGGAGCTTGCCGGCCACGGCGTAGGGGACGATGCGCACGCAGGAGATGTCCAGGCCGTAGACGTCGTTGAGCCAGAGCACGGTGGTGGTGATCTGCGCATCGAAGCCGGCGGCGGCCAGGACGATGCGCACCTGCCGGTGCAAGACGGCGTCTTCACCGCCGACCTCCTCCAGCCAGTCGGCCAGCTGCTCGCGGGCGCCCTCGGCGCTGTCGGGGTCGGTGCTGCTCAGGTGGCGGGTGTAGGTGGCCACGAGCTGCTCGAAGGTCATCGCCGAGATCATGGCGGCGTAGCGCAGGGCCTGCAGCTCCATGTGCCCGCCGTCCTCGGTGCGCTTGAGCTCGATGACGACCAGGCGGGCGGTGCGGTCCACCGCGAGCAGGTCGATGCGCCGGCGCACGTCGAAGTCGCCGAACTCCTCGGCGACCACCAGCAGGTCCTCGCCCAGGACGGTGATGTTCTCGCGCAGCGCCCGCTGCAGGTCGTCGCGCTCGCGGATCCCTTCGGCGGCGAAGGTGGAGGCGGGGATGTCCACGAGGTCCCTCTGGGCGGTCATCTCGTACAGGGCCACGCAGGCCAGCATGCCTGGCCGTGGCGAGGGCGTCTCGGCGGGCCGCGTCCACCACGGCTCAGTATCGAGGTGGAGCGCCGAGCTGGTGTGGTGCTCGGGTGCCGCCGGCTACGTCAACGGCCGGGGGAGGCGCCGGGGAAGGAGCCACGGAGGCGCAAGGTGCAGCGGTGGGGCAGTCAAGCTGCCCGTCGATGGCCTGGCCGGAGCCTGGGTCGTGCCACGGCATCGCCGGTGGGAATGGGCTCTGGCGCTCCTCAGGTGCCGGGGCGGCGCAGCAGGGCGTTGGGCACCACGGTGAAGGCGGGGTGCGTCTCGGTGGCCGGGACGCTGAGGGGGGTGTCGCCGGAGGCGACGGCGGTGCTGGCCCAGTGGGTGCCGGCGTTGGTGAGCCACTCCAGGTGCACGGTGGCCCCGTCGCTCAGGTACGCCTCGAGCAGGACGGGCAGGCCGGCGTGGCGGTACTGGGCGCGCTTGTCGTTCATCTCGGCCAGGGTGTTGCCCGGTGACCAGACCTCCACGGCGGCGTCGGGGGTGCCGCGGTAGACCTCCTCGGTGATCAGCGATTGGGTCTGCCGCATGAATCAGTGTCAGGGCGCGCCTTAGCGCTCGTGCATCAGCGCGGCATCGTGACTGGTTGGCGTTGGTGAGCTATCCGGGGTGCCGGGTTGCAGTTCATTGTCGTGCGCGCCGGTGAATGGCTCAGTCCAGCAGTCCCAGGCGCTGCTAGAGCTCGCTCAGGGCCCGGTGCACCTGCCCGCGAGGTGAGCCGGCGGCCTGCACCAGCTCCGCGACGGTGCATCCACCAGCCAGGGCTCGCAGCGACGCCCGCTCGTTCGCGGTGATCTGCGCGGTGGCTTGCAGGACGACTTGCGGGAGGAGCTGCGCCGTACTCCGCTCGAGCCTGAAAGCACACCCGGTCCCGTGGGTGCAGCAGTGCTCAGCGCGGCTGGTCGCCGATCTTGCCGGTCTCGATGCCGCGCCAGCTGGCGATGCGCGGTGCCAGGGAGTCGAAGTCGGCATCGGTGAGGGTGTGCCCGGCCAACTGGACGTGGGCGCTGGCCGGGGCGATGGCGTTGACCTGCACCGACTGGCAGGTGAACTCCCCGCCCAGGCACGTGGTGGAGTGCTGCGCGGAGCGTTGCGCGCGGGCGGTGGCGCTGAAGGTGACGTCCACGTCGGTCAGCCGGGTGCGGGTGAGGTAGGTGTAGCCGAGCGCGTTGCCCTGACGGTCGTAGGCCTGCCCGGAGATGGACTCGCTGAAGGGGACCTGGCGCAGGTGGGCGCCGGCGGAGGACAGGTCGGGCCGGATGCCGCCGTGCGCGGTGGGGACCTCGGCCTGCAGGCTGATGTAGTGCCAGCCGCAGATGCGCCCGCCGTCGTCGGCGGGCACGCAGGTGTCGGGGAAGTTGCCGTAGGCGTACAGGGTGCCGCTGCCGGAGGCGGTGGTGGAGCCTTCAAGGTGGATGGAGCCGTAGTGCAGGCCCATCCCGCCCAGGGCGGCGGTGGCCAGGGTGCCGCTGACGCCGGCGTGGTAGGTCGCTGCCGCCTGCGCTGCGGGGGTGCTCACCGCGCTCGCGGTGGAGGCGGTGATCAACGCTGCGCAGGCCAGGGCGGCTGCGCGGGGAGCGCGGTGGCTCACGGGGTGCTCCTGCTGGTGCTGCTGCTCGGTGGGTGGGTGAGCAGGGGGAGGGGGACGGTGGCCCGGCAGCGCGGCGGGGCTCCTGCTGTGCCCGGTACGCGCGGTACTGGGGTGACGCTAGCCCAGGGCGCCGGTGCGGCGGGGGCGAACGGGACGACTGGCTCACGCGCGCTGGCAACAAAGCAGCGGTGCGCGCGGCACACCACCGTCGTGGGGAACCACAGCGCTGTGCCCGGCATCAGGCCTGCTGCACGGTCCGGTGACGTCGACCTGTCACCGGACC
>NZ_JBJLSG010000124.1:0-14790 GCF_050871925.1 Kineococcus gurbantunggutensis | reverse complement strand
CGGCGCAGGGCGGGCCCGCCCCCGGGGCGGACACGCAGATGGTGGAGCTCCAGCTGTTCCAGCACCCGCGGCCCGAGCGCGCCCCTCACCCCGCGCGCAGCGCGGCGCCGGCGTCACGGCGCGCGCAGCGCGGTGCCGGCGTCACGGCGCGCGCAGCGCGGTGCCGGTGACCACCTGCACCAGCAGCGCGGCGATCCGGGCGGGATCGCTCACGTGGTCGGTGATGTCGTCGCGCTCGACGGTGGCCAGGGGCATGCCCGGGTGCGCGCTGCCCTCCGGCGAAGCGGCGATCACCACACCGCCGCAGCGGTGCACCACCGTGGCCCCGGTGGCCGCGTCGCTGCCACGCCCGGAGAGCACCACCGCGATCGCCGCCGACCCCACGGCCAGCGCCAGGCTGGACAGCAGCAGGTCCGCGCTGGGCCGCGGCGGGGGCACCGGACCGACCGGCACCAGCAGCAGGCCCCGCTGGGCGGTGACGAGCAGGTGGTGCCCGGCCGGGGGCACGTGCACCACCCCCGGGCGCAGCAGCAGCCCCTCGTGCGCGGGGGCGATGGGCAGGGGCGTGCGCGGCTGCAGCACGTGCGCCAGCAGGTCATCGGCACCGGGGGCCTGGTGCTGGATCACGATCACCGCCGCGGGCAGGTCGGCGGGCAGGGCGCCGAGCACCTCCACCAGCGCGGCCAGGCCCCCCGCGGAGCACACCAGCGCGATCACCGGGAAAGCCGGCGCCTGCCCGCCTGGTGCCTGCCCGGTCGCACTGACCTGGGTCCCGCCGGTGTCACCCACCAGCACACCCTACGTACGGCCGTGCGCATACCCGGCGCACCCGCACCCGGCGCACCCGCACCCGGCGCACCCGCACCCGGCGCACCCGCACCCGCACCCGCACCCGCACCCGGCGCACCCGCACCGCCACCACCTGCCGCCGGTGAGACGCGCATCACGCAGCGATCAGCTGATTGCGGGCTCAACCGCACCGGGGCCGGGCGTCAGACTGGGCCTCGATGAAGGAGCAGACCCGCTCGCGCACGAGCTGCGCACCGGCACGGTCCTTGGCCCTGGGCCTGCTGTGCCTGGCGCTGGCGGTGGCGGGCTGGAGCGCGATCGTCTCCTGGGGCCGGTGGCCGTGCTGGGTCCTGGCCCTGAGCGCGACGGCGCTGACCACGTTCCACCTCAGCGCCTGGCGGGTCCACCGCGCCCGCTCACGGCATAAGACCCCTCCACCAGGGCTCTGCGGCTGAGCGGCCCGGTACCGACCCACTGCCTGAGCACCGGTGCGCTGCCGGCGAGCAGCCGCTCGCGCACCGGCACACCCGGCTGCCCCCTCGACGACCTGCGCCGCCTTCTGCCCCACGCCCCTTCCCAGCACTTTCTCCCCCGCGCTTCCCGCGGCACCTCGGGCCGTGGACGTCATCGGCGCCGACAGGTGGAAGTGGGCCCAGCGCGATCACCCCGGCCTCAGCCCGGCACCGCGCACGGGCACCGCGCACGGCTGCAGCTCGCGCGTTCCACCTGGAGCGGCCAGGACCGTCCGCCAGCACCGGCGCGGAACGGGGGCGCCTCACGCTCTGCGACGGCCACCGGAGCAGTGCGCACACCCCTTCGAGATGCGCGCCTTCGCCGAGCAGCTCCTCACCGCTCGCGGCCAGTGCCCATGCGATGACCTGCTCCACCTCGACCTCGAGGTCGAGGTGGACGGCACCCGGTACGCGGGTCCAACCCACATGGCGTCCTCGCTGGCACAGGAAATGCTGGTGCCGGCCGAGCAGATCGACCCACCACCGACATCGCCACCACCGACCGCGTCGCCGACAGCCCCGCAGCACCAACACCTCGGCACCAACACCTCGGCACGGGCACCTCGGCACGGGCACCGCAGCACCAGCACCGCTCAGGCCGGCACCGCTCAGGCCGGTTCGTCCTCCAGGCCCTCCAGGACCTCGTGCCAGTGCAGCCAGCCGGGCTGGAAGTCGTGGTGCTCGCGGTGCTGCACGGCGATGTCCAGCAGGGCGCGGGCGAGCTCGTCCGCGCTCAGCTCGCACCCCTGACGCACCGCCTGCCGGTAGCGGGCCGCGACCTCGCCCCAGCCGGCGCGCGCGGCGTCCTCCGCAGCATCGGCCTCCTGCACGCTCTCGGCCCGCTGCGCAGCATCAGCCCGCTGCGCAGCATCAGCCCGCTGCGCAGCATCAGCCCGCTGCGCAGCACCGGCGGCCTGCGCAGGCAGGTGCAAGGAGCGAGCACGCTCCTCGACGAAGCCGGCGAGGGCATCGGCGGTGGCACGCGGCAGGGGGTGCACCCTCACCGCGCCACCGTGCCCGGCAGCGCGCGGGCGCACCGGGAGCCAGGTGCGCACCAGGGCGGGGCGTGCGAGCGGTCCGCGCACCGGCCGGTGCAGCGAGCGCTGCAGGGACCAGGTGCTCTGACGGGTCAGGTCGTAGGCCACGGCGACGCCTCTCCAGCTGCGCCCCGTGCTGCGGCGCGGTGGTTGCACGCCTCGCGCGGTAGCGCCCACCGTGATCCTAAGTCACCGTGCGTGGTCGTGTCCGTGGATCGCGCCTGTGAATCACGCCCAACCGGGGCGGCACCCGGACCGGCGCGTCCACCGGCGAGCGTGCTGCGCCCGGGCAGCGGACGGGCAGCGGACGGGCAGCGAAGGGGCAGCAGAGGGCTCTTGAGCACCCGCCACGCCGATCCATCACCTGATCACGAAGCAGGCTGATCACCACCTCCTTCCCCGAACTCGCTGACCATGCCCCCGTTGACCGGACAGCACGATCACCGGGCGTGCAGCAGACCCTTGGAGTGCGAGCGTGCGGGTGCAAGAGCTGCAGCGGTCCTGCCGCGTCAGGCTCGGGCCGCGTCAGGCTCGGGCCGCGTCAGGCTCAGGCCGCGTCAGGCTCGGGCCGCGTCAGGCTCAGGCCGCGTCAGGCTCGGGCGTGGTGCAGCAGGGCGAACATCTCCTGCGCGCTGCGGGCGGTGGAGAAGAGGTGACCCTGCCCGCGCTGCACACCCCACCCGCGCACGATCTGGGCCTGCTCGTGCACCTCGATGCCCTCAGCGACGATGTGGCAGCCCAGCTGCCGGGCCAGCTCCACCAGCGACCTCGCCAGCAGCTCATCGCGCGCCGAGCGGCCCAGCGCGGCGACGAAGCACCGGTCGATCTTGACCGCGTAGGGCTGGAAGCGCTGCAGGTACGCGAAGGAGGCGTACCCGGCGCCGAAGTCGTCCAGGACCAGGTGCACCCCCAGCTCGCGGATGCGCTGCACGGCGATGTCGACCTCAGCGCCGGCACCGGCCTGGGCGGTCTCGGTCAGCTCCACGATCAGCTCGCGCGCGGGCAGGCCGGACTCCGCCAGCGCCGCGGCGATGTCCAGGTGCACCTGCGCCTGGCCCAGCTGGCGCGCCGAGACGTTGACCGCCAGGTGCAGCTCGGCCGCGGCGGGCACCTGCGCGCGCCAGGCGGCCACCTGCGCGCACGCGGTGCGCAGCACCTGCCGGCCCAGCGGCACGATCAGCCCGCTGGCCTCGGCCAGCGGCAAGAACGCCTCGGGGGTCAGCAGGCCGCGCTGCGGGTGCGCCCAGCGCACCAGCGCCTCCACCCCCACCCAGCGCTGCGAGGCCAGGTCCACCACCGGCTGGTAGTGCACCACCATCTGCCCCGCCTCGATGCCCGCGCGCAGGGCGTGCGACTCCGCCAGCACCTCACGCCCGCCCAGGCCCGCGGCGGCATCGGCGCGGCGCAGCTCCAGCACCTCGGCCACCACGGCGGCCAGCTCGCTCAGCAGCCGCACCCCCTGGGGCGTGAAGGGGCGCACGGCGTTGTCCAGCACGCACAGCACGCCCAGCACCAGCCCGTCGCGCCCGATGACCGCCGCGCCGGCGAAGGCGCGCAGGTGCTCGGGTCCGGTGACCATCGGCAGGCTCGCGAAGCGGGCATCGGCGCTGGCGTCGGGCACCACCAGCACCCCGCCCCCCGCACCGTTTCCCGCACCGCGCTCGACGCCCTGGCCGAGCGCCGGATCCTGCGCCGGGTCCTGCGCCCGGTCCTGCGCCTGGTCCTGCGCGTACGCGTGCAGCAGGTGGGCGCCGAAGGAGTCCTGCCAGGCGATCTGCTGGTGCTCGTAGCCGATCAGCGCCTGGAGCCCGTGCGTGGACTTGAACCGCAACCGGTCCTCATCCAGCAGGGCGATCGCCGCCGCCGGAGCGCTCAGCGCGGCCGCGAGCGCGGCGCTGAGCGCATCCAGCGCGGCGTCCGCGCCGCTGTCCAGCACCTGGTAGCTGCGCAGGGAGGCCAGCCGCTCCGCCTCGCTGCCCAGCCAGGCCAGCCGCTCCGCCTCGCCGACCGGCGAGGCCGGCGGCTCAGCTCCGCGCGGGTGCTGCGCTGCTGCCGCCATCGCCGTCCCCCTGCCGGGCTCGAACCCCCACCGGGTGCACCGGGCACCCGGTGCACCGGGTGCACCCAGGTGCGCCGGGCACCGGGCACCGACCGCTCACCCGCCCCCGAGGGGCCAGGTTGCACCGACCCCATTCAAGGGCAACCGGATCAGGTGCGCAGGCGAATCGGGTACACGGACAGTGATGTACCCCTCACCCCGAGCCCGCACGGGGGCGCTGCGCCTCGATCCGCTCCGGTGGCCCGGCTCCCGCTCACCCGGTGAGCAACACGGTGATCTCCCGCGCTCTCCTGCGTGCTCTGCGGGCCGGCCAGGTGCTGGCCCTGCAGCACCCGCGCCCACAACCGAACCCGCACCGACGCACCGGCGCACCGGCCAGGTGCGCGCGCTGCACCCGGCTCCGCACCACCTCGGCGCCTCGGCGATCACCCGCACCCCCCAGCCGGCGGCCCCACGCGCACCGGTTCCACCCATGCCGGCTCCACCCATACCGGCTCCACCAGCGCGAATGCGCAGCGCCGGGTGCGCCGGCCACGAAACCGCGGCCGACCTCGACGCAGGTCACCGGCAGGCCCGCCAGGCGCGCCGGACAGGAGCAGTCGGCACCGAAGTCGTCGATGGCCACCGGGTACCCCCGACGGCCGTGCCCGCTCACCGCCGGCAGCAGCAGCGGGTCGGTGAAACCCTCCTCGACGATCTGCGGGCCCGGGGTCCGCCGGGTTCGACTCGTGCTCGACCAAGCCGCCGACGGCGGTGGCCGCGGTGGCCGCGGTGGCCGCGGTGGCCGCGGTGGCCGCGGTGGCCGCGGTGGCCGCGGTGGCCGCGGTGGCCGCGGTGGCCGCGGTGGCCGCGGTGGCCGGATCGGCCAGCGCGTGCGGGCGCAGGTCGCAGAAGACCACAGCCGACCCGGGTGTCCTCCTCGGTGGCCGATCAGGTGCAGCAGGGTGTGAGTGCCGCCGGGGAGCGCCGCCGGGGAGCGCCGCCAGCACGAGTCATCAGCGACAGGTCGCGGCGAAGACCGCAAGGCCACCGCCCGGTCCTTGCGACAGCCGCTGCGCACAGCACCCGCGCCGCGCTCAGCTGCACGGCGGGCCGTGCAAGCTCGTCCGGCGCCCGGCAGGGTACTGCCGTCCTGGCAGCCAACCACCACCTCGCGGTCGCTGCCAGCGACCCGCCACCCACTGCCCACAGCGCGTCCCGTGCCCCAGCACGCCGCGCACCAGCACGCTCGCCGCCCACCGACCAGCCGCGCGACTCCTCCACAACCGTTAGGCTGCAACGCCTTCACCGCACCGCCGTGAAGTCGGCACGAGCACCACCACCGCCTGCCCAGCACCACCGGGACCAGCGCCGGCACCGGCACCGGCACGGGCACCGGGCCGGCGGCTGAGCACCGCCAGCGTTTGACGCCCAACGGTGAACGACGGAAAGTAGCGGCTCCATCACGTTCGTGCGAGGACCGCGCGACCGTGGTGCGGGGCGGCGAGGTCTCCAACCAGTGGGCCTGGACCGCACCTGGCGCGGCCACGCCGAGGTCGCCTACGACATCCCCCAAGGGGGTCTGGTGTCCACGCACCCGCCCGACCCGTCCACCGCTGCGACCTCTCCCCACGCGACCTCCCCCGGCGCACCGCGCACCCCGCGCACCCCGAACGCCCGAACCCCGACCGCTCGAACCCGCGGCACCGAGGGCCCCCTGCGGTCCGCTGAGCCGGCACCCGCTGCGCACCCGAGGCCCGCGGTGCACGTAGCCACCCCCGCACCCACAGCCGCACCGGCACACGCACCTGCACCCGCACGATCTCTGGTGCACGCGGCGTCCACCGCTTCCGCGCCAGCGGGCGTCCCCCAGCACCGGGTCTCGGTGCTGGTGTGCGCCCTGCCACCGGTGATCGCGCACGGCATCACCACCGCCGTGCACCAGCACGGCATGCACGGCCAGCAGCTGCGCGAGCTCAGCGAGCTGCCAGCACACCTGCACGCCCCCCTGGCGGCAACAGCCGACACCCGCGCCGCGCAGCCCGTGCGCGTGGTCGTCACCGGCCTGCGCACCGCCGGCGCCACCGCCGACCTGCTCCAGCGCCACGCACCCACCACCACCGATCGCAGCTCGCCCCGCAAGAGGCACCCCGGCGGGCACCCCGACGGGCACCCCGACAGGCACCCCGACAGGCACCTGGCCGGGCCAGGCGCTGAGCAGCGCGCGCACCTGGGCACGGTGCTGGTGGTGCTCACCGACGCACCCACCCCCGTGCACCACCCCGCCGATCCCCCCGCCGCTCCCCCGGGGGCTCACCCCAGTACCCGGGCGAGTTCCCGGGTGAGCACCCTGGTGAGCGCTCACCTCAGCGATCACCACCTGGCCGCGCTGCGGGCAGGGGCGCACGGGGTGGTCCACGCCGGCGCCCCGGTGGGCGAGCTGATCGCCGTGATCGATGCTGCCGCGCGCGGTTTCACCGTCCTGCCCGCCCCCGTGGCCCGGGCCCTGTGCGCGCCGCTGGCGATCCCCGCCGCGCCCCAGGTGAGCCCGCAAGAGCGCGCCTGGTTGCGCCAGCTCGCTACTGGTGCCTGCACCGCCCAGCTGGCCGCGCGCAGCAGCTACTGCGAGCGGGAGATGTACCGCCTGCTCAGGCGCACCTACCAGCGCCTGGGCGCGGCCAACCGCACCGAAGCCCTGTTGATCGCCCAACGCGCCGGCCTGCTGAGCACGTGACCCCTAACCGGCAGCACCGAGCAGCACCGCACGATCGTGAACGGTTGAACGGCGAGGAGCCACGGTGAGCGACGTGCACCACCCGCAGAGCCCGCACGAAGGACACGACGGGCACGAGCACCACGACGGGCACGACAGGTACGAGGGGCAGACGCACTGGCCGTCCGCCTGGCCGCACCCGGCCGCCCTGCCGGTCCCGGCCCTGGTGGACGCGGCCTGGCTGCACCAGCGCCTGCACCAGCGCCAGCACCAGCACCAGCACCGCGACGCGGTCGTGCTGCTGCAGGTCGATGACGACTCCAGCAGCTACTACGAACGCCACCTGCCCGGGGCCCGCCCCATCGACACCTTCGACGAGCTGCACCAGCACGTGCGCCGCGGACCGCTGCACCGAGCCGGCTTTGAGCACCTCATGGACGCCAAGGGCGTGCACCGCGGCGACCACGTCGTGCTGTACTCCGCCGGTGATCCCACCCACGCCGCCTTCGCGTTCTGGCTGATGCGCCTGTACGGGCACCCCCGCCTGAGCCTGCTGGACGGTGGCCTGCGTGCCTGGGCCGCGGCCGGGCACCCCTTGAGCCAGGACGTCCCCACCTGGCCCGGCCCGCACCCGGCGCCCGCCCACACCGACGGCACCGACGGCACCGACGGCACCGACGGCACCGACGGCACCGACGGCACCAGGGACACCGCCTACACCGCCGACGAGCGCGACGCCTCCTTGATCATCGGCCGCGAGGAGGTCCTCACCCGCTACGTCGACGCCCCCGCCCCGGCGCTGGTGCTGGACTGCCGCACCCCGGGTGAGTACCAGGGCAGCTCCCACCACCAGCTGGACGTGGCCGCCGAGCGCCACCGCGTGCCCGGGCACGTGCCCGGCTCGCGCAACCTGCCCTCGGCCCTGGTGCTCAACCCCGAGGGCACCTTCAAGACCCGCGAGCAGCTGCGCCAGCTGTTCGCCTCCCGGAACCTGGCCGCGGACTCGCAGGTGGTGGTGTACTGCCGCCTGGCCGAGCGCAGCGCGCTGCTGTGGTTCGCCCTGGCCGAGCTGCTCGGGCACGAGCCGGTGCGGCACTACGTGGGCGGGTGGGCGGAGTACGGCAGCTTGATCGACGCTCCCGTCACCCGAGAGGACGCCCCCGTCGAGCACGGCTGACCATCCCGGCGGCGTCGAACCCCGGCGGCGTCGAAACTCCGGCGGCGTCGATCTGCCGCTCTTGGGGACGGCGCCGCAGGTGGTGGTACGTGCCTGGTTTCGGCGGGCGCAGCACAGCGTGACGTGCTTGGCTACCTGCGCGGTCGTGTGATCGCGTGGTCGCACGACGCCGCAGCACCGCAGCACCGCAGCACAGGCGCAGGACTGCTTCGAGCAACGGGGCGGGCAGGTGAGCGAGCAGCACCGCTGGGGGCCCACCCGGTACACGGGGGTGCTCCATGAGTGATGAACCGGTGCACGAGCGCGGCATCGTGCTGGCTGGGTTGCCGGCGACCTACGCCACGTCCTTGACCGCGGCGCTGCGCACCGCCGGCATCGGCCCGGTGCTGCACGAGCACCGCGCGCACGACGCGCGGGTCGACACCTCGCACGCTCTGGCGACCGAGGCGGTGCTGATCACCAGGAGCGTGCTGATCACCCCGAGCGTGGCGACCAGCACGGCGGCGCGAGCTGGCCACAGCGCGCCGGCGCGCGAAGGCTCGGCCCCGGGCTCGGCACCGGGCTCGGCACCGGGCTCGGCACCGGGCTCAGCGCACCACGCGCAGCGCCCCGCCCTGGTGCAGGTGCTCCCCACGCTCACGCCGCACACCGTGAGCGCCGCCCTGGCGCACGGCGCGACGGGGGTGCTGACCTTGGACACGCCCCTGGAGCTGGCCGTGCAGGTGGTGCGGGCCGCCACTCAGGGGTGGGTCCTGCTGCCGGCACCGGTGGTGCACGACCTGACCGGCCTTGGAAGCACCACCGGCGCTGTGAGCACCACCGGCGCTGTCGGCACTGAGGGCACCACGGCGACCTCACCACCGGCGACCTCACCGGCGACGGCGACGGGCGCGCTCGTGCACGTCAGCCCCTTGGAGCGCGCGTGGTTGCGGGCCCTGGGCGCGGGCACCACGGTCGCGGCGCTGGCTGGTGGCACGACCTCCTCCGAGATCGAGGTGTACCGCTCGCTGGCAGCGCTGTACCGGCGGTTGGGGGCGGCCAACCGCAGCGAGGCGCTGCTGCGCGCGCAGCGCTGGGGACTGCTGGACGAGCAGGCAGCGCACGAGCAACCAGTGGAGGAGCAACCAGTGGAGGAGCAACCAGTGGAGGAGCAACCAGCGCACGGCCCGACGCGGCGAGAGAACTAGCGGCAGCGGTGGTGGAAGGCAGGCAGGCACCTGCGGCGGAGGCGCCGGCCGCAGGATCTGCCGCACCAGCACGCCCGACCGCGCGCAGGACCCAGCACCCACGACCGGGCAGGTGCCGCACACCCGGAACAGGCCGTCCGATCCGGTACAACCCTCAGGGTGCGAGCGCCGCCGGACGAGGCGCCTCCGCGCTCAGCGCCCGCCGACCAGGTCGATCCCACCGAGCAGATCGATCCCACCGAGCAGATCGACCCACCGCTCCTGGTGCCGTCAACGACGGCGACCCGCTGCACGCGCTCACCGCCGGGCACCCCCGGCAAGACCACCGCCAGGACCGCCAAAGCCACCGCCAGGACCGCCGGCAAGATCACCGCTCGGCTCGGCCAGCAGCTCACCGGCCCCGCACCAACCGGCCACGCGCCGCACGAAGGCACCAGCCCCGCGCACGTGCAGATCACCCCCCGCCGCCCGCAGCCGGCGCTGCGCCTGCACCAGCGCAGCCACACCGCGCACGTCGCAAAAGCGCAACTCGCTGATCTGCAGGTGCACCTGCAGGTGGCCGGCCTCGATCTGCGAGCCGATCACCGCCTGCAGCAGCGGCGCGCTGTCGACGTCGAGCTCCCCACCGAGGAAGAGCGCGCTGTGGGTGGTGTCCATCCCCACCCGGCACCAGAGCACCACCGGCTCAGCCGGATCTGCGGGGAAGCGGACCAGGGTATTCAGCGCCACGAGGCAGTCCTCCCCAGCGCCGTCCTCAGCGCTCAGGTGGTGCGCGGCGGGCCAGAGCCAGCCGGCAACGTCAGCAGGTGCCGACCAGGAGCGGCTGGGTTTCAACCACGCCCCAGCCTAACCGCCGCCGCGCTGCGCACCCACCGGCTTCGAGCACGGATGTGCTGCGCGCTGCGGTCAAGTCCCCGGCTGCGCGGACCGCACCAGCTGCGCGGACCGCACCAGCTGCGCCCGGCGTCCACGCCCCGAGCCGGTGGATCGCTGCTCGCAGCTCACGGGGCGGTACCGAGGCCGTGACGTCTCACCACCGGGCCGGCGGCGGGGCCTTGACCGGCGGAGGGTTCTTGACCGGCGGCGCAGCGCACACCCGTCCTGCTCAGCGAGGACGCCTTCAGGGTGCGTTCAGCACCGGTTCGGCGTTCAGTAGGGCGCACCGAAGCAGCCCAGCCCCGCACCAGCGAGCCCCAGGGAGCGATGTGAACGCGCACGATGCGAGCGCTCCCACCCCCGGCACGCCCACCCCCGGCACGCCGACCGCACCCACGGCACCCACCGCTGGCCGCGGCCCGTCGCCGGTCCCGGTCTCGAGCCACCCCTCAGCACCCGGGCTGCACCTGCAGCTGCAGCTAAGCGCTGACCTCAGCGCCGCCCGCCAGGCCCGCCAGCTGCTGCGCCGCTGCTGCGAGCAGCTGCAGCTGGTCGAGCAGGTGCGTCAAGTCGTGCTGCTGCTGGGCAGCGAGCTGGTCACCAACGCGATCGTGCACGGCGGCGCACCCGTCCACCTGAGCATCAGCGTCCCGCACGCCGGATCCACCACCGAGGACCCGGACCAGGCCCCGGGAACCGGCCACGAGAGCACCGGGCAGGACCTGGGCACCGGTGTTCACAGCACCGGTCTGCGCCTGTCCGTCAGCGACAGCAGCCTGGAGCTGCCCGTGGTGCGCGCTGAGGACCCCGCAGCGCTCGGCGGGCGCGGGATGCACTTGGTGCGCGAGCTGTCCACGGCGTGGGGGGGTGCACGTGCACCCCGGCGGCAAGAGCATCTGGTGCGACATCGACACCGCGCCTTGAGAGCGCACGATCGAGCACTTCCAGCCAGGCGAGGCTGACCGCTCAGCGCGCTGGCCTGCCCACCGCCGGGCCCCGGCACCGCTGCTCGCCAGCTGACCGCGCGATCAAGAGCTGAGCTCACGATCAAGAGCTGAGCGCGGTCCCTGCCGGGCAGGCCGCCGAGCCCGCAAGCATGCACGCGCGCGCCCTGCCCTGCACGCGCCCTGCTGCACGTGTCCTTCTGCACGCACCGCACCCGGATGCGGGCGCTGGCGCGCGCGCCTACCGTGCTCGTGCAGTTGAGGCAGCAGCTCAGCGCCACCGCGGCCGTTGCCTTCGAGTCACGGTTCAGAACGGAGCCGGCAGCACGTGTCGATCAAGCCCCTCGGTGAGCCGAGCAAGAACCACGACAGCCAGGACCACGAAAGCGAGGATCACGACAGCCGAGCAGGGCAGGTAGGCGCCTCCACCTCTGCCTGCGCCGGCGGTCCTGCTCGAAGCTGCAGCCCGTACATCGACCGGACCCCAGCCGTACCGGTGGTGTCCATGGTGTCAGTGCCGGTGACCCCGGCACCGACGACCCCGGCACCGACGACCCCGGCACCGACGACCCCGGCACCGACGACCCCGGCACCGACGACCCCGGCACCGACGACCCCGGCACCGACGACCCCGGCACCGACGACCTCCGCGCCAATGCCCCCGGCGCTGGTGGACAGCACCTGGCTGCGCGCGCACTACCAGCAGGTGCTGGTGCTGCAGGTCGATGACGATGCCAGCACCTACTACCGGCAGCACCTGCCCGGTGCGCGTGCGCTGTCCACCTACGACGACCTGCACGAGCCGCTGCAGCGTGCACCGGTGCACCGCGAGCGCTTCGAGCAGCTGATGTCGCGCACCGGAGTACGCCCCGAGGACCACGTGGTGCTGTGCGCGGCCGGTGATCCTGAGCACGGCGCTTACGTGTTCTGGCTCATGCGCCTGCACGGGCACCGACGGCTGAGCCTACTCGATGGGGGTTTGAGCGCCTGGATCACCGCCGGTGGCGCGGTGGAGCTGGACCCGGTCCTGCACCCGACCAGCCGCTACCGCAGCCACGACCACGACCACGACCACAGGCGTAGCGGGTCGATCAGCATCGGCCGCGATGAGGTGCTGGTGCGCTGCGTCGGCACCTGCGCTCCGACGGTGCTGCTGGACTGCCGCTCCCCGGCCGAGCACGCCGGGAGCGTGCGGCACCCGCTGGATGTGCCCATCGAGCGTCACCGCGTTCCCGGGCGCATCCCCGGATCCCGCAACCTGCCCTGGCACCTGCTGCTGGAGGGTCGGCTGCTGGCCCCGCGCGCGCGCCTGGAGCGCGCCTTCGCCGAGCGCGGGGTCAGCCAGGACAGCCACGTGGTGGTGTACTGCCGCACCGGTGAGCGCAGCGCGCTGGTGTGGTTCGCCCTGCACGAGGTGCTGCAGCACCCGCGGGTGCGGTTGTACGTCGGCGGCTGGGCCGAGTACGGCAGCTTGATCGACGTTCCCGTCGAACGCGACTGCGCCGACCAGCCAAGGGCGTGATGTACGCGAACGTGATCTAGTGAAGGACGCGATCCAGCGAAGGGGGTGACGCAGCAGGCGCTCGCCAGCGCGCCCGGGATGGCGTGGCATCGCAGGCAGCAGCTCCCGGGTCCGCAGGAAGCGCGCGCCGGGTGCGGTCGTCCGGCTGCGCGTGCAGGTGCCCAGGTCCGGCAGAGCACGCTGACTGAAGGACTGACCGAAGACCTGACCGAAGACCTGACCGGTGCTCTGGTCGCCTGGTCCGGTGACGCTGTCGCGGTGGTCAGTGCACCGCGAACGCGCCCGGCAGCGCTCGCGGGCGCCGCCGCTGCCCGCGAGATCGCGTCGGCCGCGTCGGCGCCGAGCTCCCCGGCGCCGACGTGCACCACAACGCCTGCAGCGGCTCGATCGTGACGGCGTACACGTGACGACCCGCTCACGCTCGCGTGCACGTGCCGACGCGCACGTGATGACAGGCCGGCCGGCAGGTGCGCCGACGATCGGCCAGGTGAGGTCGCGCAGGAGCGGCAGGTCCTCACGGCGGGTGCGGCTGGAGCAGGAGCCAGCACGAAGCCGTGGAGGACACGGGTGGAACGAGCGGTCGCCCGGCCCACGCTCGAGGTGGCCACCGGCTGCGCGCCGTGGCACCGGGCCCGCCGTGGCACCGGGCTCGCCGTAGCACCGGGCTCGCCGTGGCACCGGGCCCGCCGTAGCACCGGGCCCGCGGCGATCCAGCGGATCGGTGACACCTCCCACGAGGGGGACGAAGTCCTCAGCGCTGCGGGGCAGTGAGCCGGCACCCACCGGCGATCACCCGTGCCGGCTGCACACCTCCCAGCAGCCCGTGGTGCGCTCGCCCCCGGCGTTCTCCTCCCTCGCGCTTGGCACCACGGGCGCCCCTGCTGCCCGCCGGCGTCCTGCCTGCCTCACGGACCCCGTACGTGCGGGCGTGTCACTGACGTGCACGGTCGGTGCAGCCAGCGGTCCACCACTCCCGTGCACGCCACTACGCCACTACGCGCAGCCGTCGCACCCGCAGCGAAAGCGCCTGCACTGCGCGCCTGCAGCCCTTGGACCCGGCCAGTGGGAAGATCAATAGAAAGACGCATTAGCGTGAGGACATCGGTGACAGCCGGTCACCTCACGATCTCGTGGAGAAGAGTGCCCCTCATCGCCAGCGCCACCCGCTGCGGCTTTGACCGCGGCGCTGTTGGTCACCCAGCAACTGCCGGCCCGGAGATGCGGTGAGCGCCACCCCGGCGGGTGCACCAGCTCCCCCAGACGCCTTCGCCCCGGCCTACGGGGCCGTGGACCTGACCACGTGCGAGCGCGAGCCCATCCACGTGCCCGGCGCGATCCAGCCGCACGGCGTGCTGCTGGCCGCCCAGCGCGCCGGGCACGCAGATGAGCACCGCATCGTCCTGGCCTCGGCCAATGCCGCCGCTTTCTTCGCCCTCGCCTCGCACGACGTGCTCGGCGCTTCGCTGGGCGAGCTGCTGGGCGAGGAGCTGGCCGCACAGATCGCCGCGGCCGACGCCGTGGGCGACCTGGAGGAGGCTCTGCACGCGCACCTGCGGGTGCCCGGCAGCAGCGCGCCCACCGGTAATGTGCCCACCGGTGACGCGCCCACCGGCGGGGTGGACGCCGACGTGCTGCTGCACGTCTCCGGCGAGCGGCTGGTCATCGAGATCGAACCCGTCCCGGTGCACCCAGCGCCCGACGCCGCGCCGGTGTCCTACCGCGCCACCCGGGCGGCGATCGCCCGGCTGGCCGGCAGTTCCGGCACCGACGGGCTGTGCCGGCGCCTGGCGCGCGAGGTGCGGGCCCTGACCGGTTTCGACCGCGTCATGGTCTACCGCTTCGACGCGCAGTGGAACGGCGAGGTCGTCGCCGAGGAGCGCCGCGAGGACCTCAACGCCTTCCTTGGCCTGCACTACCCCGCCTCCGACATCCCCGCCCAGGCCCGCCGGCTCTACACCGTGAACTGGACCCGCCTGATCGCCGACGTCTCCTACG
>NZ_JBJLSG010000123.1:0-15038 GCF_050871925.1 Kineococcus gurbantunggutensis | reverse complement strand
GGGGAGTCGGGGGCGGGCGGGGGCGGGGCACGATGGGGCGGTGAGCCACGATCCCGGGACCGGTGCGGCGCTGCCGCCGCTGCAGGACCTGCTGGACGCCGCGCACGTGGTGCGCCTGCCGCTGCGCCGCCGCTTCCGCGGGATCACCGAGCGCGAGGCGCTGCTGCTGCGCGGACCCGCCGGGTGGGGGGAGTTCGCGCCGTTCGCGGAGTACGGGCCGGCGGAGTCCGCGCGCTGGCTGGCGGCCGCGGTGGAGGCGGCGTGGCAGGGGTTCCCCGCGCCGCGGCGCGAGCGGGTGGAGGTCAACGCCACCGTGCCGGCCGTGCCGGCCGCCGACGTGCCCGCCGTGCTGGCCCGCTTCCCCGGCTGCCGCACCGCGAAGGTCAAGGTCGCCGAGCGCGGGCAGGTCCTGGCCGACGACGTCGCGCGGGTGTGCGCGGTGCGCGAGGTGCTGGGGCCGGGCGGGCGGGTGCGGGTGGACGCCAACGCCGGCTGGGGCGTGGACGAGGCCGAGCGGGCCCTGGGCGCGCTGGGCGGGGCGGGCCTGGAGTACGCCGAGCAGCCCTGCGCGACGCTGGAGGAGATGGCCGAGCTGCGCCGGCGCCTGGCGCGCGCCGGCACACCCGTGCCGCTGGCCGCGGACGAGAGCGTGCGCAAGGCGGAGGACCCGCTGCGGGTGGCGGGGCTGGAGGCCGCCGACGTCGTCGTGGTGAAGGTGGCGCCGCTGTCGGGGGTGCGCGCCGCGCTGGGGGTGGCCGCGGCGTGCGGGCTGCCCGTGGTGGTCTCCAGCGCCCTGGACACCTCGGTGGGCCTGGCCGCCGGCACGGCGCTGGCCGCCGCGCTGCCCGAGCTGCCGTTCGCGTGCGGGCTGGGCACCGGGGCGCTGCTGGCCGCCGACGTCAGCGCGGCCCCGCTGCTGCCGGTGGGCGGGGCGCTGCCGGTGGGCCCGGCGCGCGCCGACGCGGACCTGCTGGCCGCGCACCGCGCGCCCGCCGACCGCGAGGCGTGGTGGCGCGAGCGGCTGCGCGCCTGCCACGGGGTCCTGGCCCGGGCCTGACGCGCCGGGCGGGGAGCCTCGGGCGGGCGGGCCTCAGGCGGGCGGGCCTCAGGCGGGGTCCGCCGGGCGCACCAGGTTCGTGATGCGCGCGGTGCACACGCGCCGGCCGGCCTCGTCGGTGACGACGACCTCGTGGCTGCACAGGGTGCGGCCCAGGGAGATCGCGGTGGCGGTGCCCGTCACCCGCCCCGTGGAGGCCGGGCGGTGGTGGGTGGCGTTGATGTCGGTGCCCAGCGCCTGCCCGCCGGGCCACACGTGCAGGAACGCCCCGATCGAGCCCAGCGTCTCGGCCAGCACGCAGGAGGCGCCGCCGTGCAGCAGCCCGGCGATCTGCGTGTTGCCCTCCACGGGCATCGTCGCGACCAGCCGCCGGGGGGTGGCCTCGACGAACTCGATGCCCATCCGCTCGACCAGGCCGCCGGCGGGGATCACCGCCAGCAGCTCCGGCAGGGACGGCAGGGACCGGGTGCTCTCGCTCACACCGGGAGGCTGCCACAGCCCCCGAGGTGGGTGGCACGCCCCGCCAGGGGGTCCAATGGAGGGGTGAACCCCTCGACCGCGCTCGCGACGGTCCTCGTCGACGCGCTGGTCTCGCTCGGCCTGCGCCACCTGGTCCTCTCGCCCGGCTCGCGCAGCGCGCCGCTCGCCTTCGCCGCCGCGGCGGCCGCGGACGCCGGGCGCCTGGAGCTGCACGTGCGCGTCGACGAGCGCAGCGCCGGCTTCCTGGCCCTGGGCCTGGCGCGCGGCGCCCTGACCGCCGGGGAGGACCCCCTGGTGGCCGTGGTGACCACCAGCGGCACCGCCGTGGCGAACCTGCACCCGGCGGTGCTGGAGGCCTCCCACGCCGGGGTGCCGCTGCTGGTGCTCTCCGCCGACCGCCCGCACGAGCTGCGCGGTTCCGGGGCCAGCCAGACCGCCGACGCGCAGGCCCGCCTGTTCCTGCCCTCGGTGCGCTTCTCCGCCGACGTGCCCGCACCGGTGGACCCGCAGCGCCAGGCGCCGGCGTGGCGCTCGGTGGTGGCGCGCGCCGCGGCGGCCGCCCGCGGCTCGCGCGGGGAGGGCGCCGGCCCCGCGCACGTCAACGTCGCCTTCGCCGACCCGCTGACCCCCTCGCCCGGCGCCGCGCCCGCCGGCGCGGCCGGGCTGGCGCGGGTGCTGCCGCTGCCGGCGCCCGCACCGGTGGTGCTGCCGCGCGGGCCGCGCACCCTGGTGCTGGCCGGGGACGCCCCGGACCCGGCGGTGGGCGCCGCCGCCCGCGCGCTGGCCGAGGACGCCGGCTGGCCGCTGCTGGCCGAGCCCAGCTCCGGCGCGCGCGGCGGCCCTCAGGCCGTGGGCCCCTACCGGCTGCTGCTGGGCGCCGCGGACGCCGAGGGCCCGCTGGACGCCGCCGAGCGCCTCGTCGTCTTCGGCCACCCCACGCTGTCGCGGCCGGTGACGCGCCTGCTGGCGCGCGACGACGTCGAGCTCGTCGTCGTCAGCGGCTCCAGCCGCTGGCCGGACGCGGGCTTCCGCGCCGCGCAGGTGCTGCCGGCGGCCGCGGTCGCCGGCCCGCCGGGGGAGCGCGAGCTGGAGTTCGCCGCCCGGTGGGCGTGCGCCGGCAAGCTCGCCGCCGACGCCGTCGACGCCCTGCTGGACGACGAGGCGGCCGCGGGGGTGCTCAGCGGCCCGTGGGCGGCGCGCGCGGCGGTCGCCGCCTGCGCCGCGGACGGCTGCGCGTTCGTGGTGGCCGCCAGCAACCCGGTGCGCGACGCGGACGTGGCCACCCGCCCGGCGGGGGTGCCCACGGTCTCCAACCGCGGCCTGGCCGGCATCGACGGCACCCTGGCGACGGCCTCGGGCGTGGCGCTGGCCCGCGGCGGCGGCGCGCGCCTGCTCGTGGGGGACCTGGCGTTCCTGCACGACGCCAACGCGCTGCTGCCGGTGCTGGGCGAGGCCCGCCCGGACCTGACGGTGGTGCTCGTCAACGACGACGGCGGCGGCATCTTCGAGACGCTGGAGCACGCCGGCGCGGTGCCGCGCAGCACGTTCGAGCGGGTGGTGGCCACCCCGCACGGGGTGGACGTGGCGGCGCTGTGCGCGGCCTCGGGGGTGGCGCACGAGCGCCCGGCCACGCCCGCGGCGGCGGCCGCGGCGATCGCGGCGCGCCCGGCGGGGCTGCGGGTGGTGGAGCTGCGGGTGCCGCGCGAGCGGGTCGCCGAGCGCGCGCAGCGGGTCGCCGAGGCGGTGCGCGCGGCGGTCGCCGCCGGCTGAGCGCACCACCCCCCGGGAGCGCCTCCCGGGAGCGCCCCCGGGGAGCGCCTCAGAGCTTGCGCATCCCGCGCGCCACCTCCGCCTGCGCGACGACCTCCGCCAGCGGCGCGCCCGTGGCGGCGGTGACGGCGGCGGCCACCGCCCCCTCCAGGAACGGCGCGTCCACCAGCCGCACCCGCTCCAGCTCGTCCTCGTCCAGGTCCGCCAGCCACGCCCTGGCGGTGAGCACCGCGCTGCCGAGGTCGACGAGCACCGCGACGTCCGCGCCCTCGTCCAGCGCCGCCCGGCACGCCTGCTCCAGCGCGTCGGCGCTGGTGCCCAGGCCGCCGTCGGCGGTGCCGCCCACCGCGCGCACCCGCTGCGGGCCGCCGGCGACCTGGGCGGCCAGCTCCGCCACCCCGGCCGCGGCGGTGGCGCTGTGCGAGAGCAGCACCAGCCGCACCGGGGCGCTCACGAGCCCTCCCCGGCCGGGCCGCCCAGGGCGTCGGCCAGGGCGGTGAGCAGCAGCTCCACCGAGCGCGCCCCGGGGTCCAGGTGGCCCTCGCTGCGCGGGCCCAGGTAGCTGGCGCGGCCCTTGCGCGCCACCAGCGGCACCGTGGAGGCGGCGCCCCGCGCGGCCGCGGCGGCGGCGTCGCGCGCGGCCCGCGCCAGCGGCTCGCCGGCGGCGGCGGCCCGCTCGAACGCGGCGACCGCCGGGTCCAGGGCGTCGACCATCGTGGCGTCGCCGACCCGCGCCTCGCCCAGGCGCACCACGCCCTCCAGCGCCGCGCGCAGCGCCGCCGCCACCTGCGCGGCGTCCGCCGCGGGCACCTCGCCCAGCGCCTTGCCCGCGCGGCGCAGCGCGGTGCCGAACAGCGGGCCGCTGGCCCCGCCGACGGTGCTGACCAGGGTGCGCCCGGCGGCGCCGAGCACCTCCCCGGGCGCGGCGGCCCCCTCGTCGAGCCCGGCGAGGACCGCCGTGGTGCCGCGCAGCAGGTTCACGCCGTGGTCGGAGTCGCCCACCGGGCGGTCCAGGTCGGTCAGCTCCTGAGAGCGCTCGGCGACGGCGGCGGCGAAGCCGCGCAGCCAGTCCCGCGCCGCCGCGGCGTCCAGCGCCCCGCGCGCCGCCGCGCCCGCTGCGCCCTCCCCGCCCTCCGCGCCCACGGCGCTCACCGGCCCCAGCGCAGCGCGGGCGTGGCCACGGGCGCGTCCCACAGCCGCCGCAGGCGCTCGTCCAGGCGGCACACGCTCACCGTGGCCCCGGCCATCTCCAGGCTGGTGACGTGGTTGCCCACGAGCATCCGCGCCACCCGCCCCCCGCGCCGCTGCAGCTCGGCGTGCACGTCCCCGGCCAGCACCTGCAGCTCCAGCAGCGGCGTGCCGCCGGCGCCGTTGACCAGGACGAGCAGCTCCTCGCCGTCCACGGGCGCGTCGGCGTCGACCGCGCCCACGGCGATGGCGGCGATCTCGCGGGAGGTGCCCAGCGGCACCCGCTCGCGGCCGGGCTCGCCGTGGATGCCGATGCCCAGCTCCATCTCCCCGGCCGGCAGGTCGAAGCCGGGCCGGTCCGAGCCGGGGGTGGTGCACGGGCTCAGGGCCACGCCGAAGCTGCGCGAGCGGGCCACGACCTCGCGGCCCAGCGCGGCCAGCTCGGCCAGGGCCAGGCCCTCCTCGGCGGCGGCGCCGACGACCTTCTCCACGAACAGGGTGGCGCCGGTGCCGCGCCGGCCGGCGGTGTACGTGCTGTCGGTGACGGCCACGTCGTCGTCGACGAGGACGGTGGCGACCTCGACGTCGTCGTCGTCGGCCAGCTCCGCGGCCATCCGGAAGTTCAGCACGTCGCCGGTGTAGTTCTTCACCACGTGCAGCACCCCGGCCCCGCCGGAGGCGGCGCGGGTGGCGGCCAGGACCTGGTCGGGCACGGGGGAGGTGAACACCGCCCCGCAGGCGGCGGCGTCGAGCATGCCGTGGCCGACGTAGCCGGCGTGCAGCGGCTCGTGGCCGGATCCGCCGCCGGAGACCAGGCCCACCTTGCCCGGGCGGGTGCCGCCGGCGCGGGAGACGACGCGCGCCTCGACGTCGACGGACAGCTCGGGGTGGGCGGCGGCCAGGCCGCGCAGGGCGTCGGGGACGGCGTCGGCGGGGTCGTTGAGCAGCTGGGGCACGTCGGGCTCCTCGGGTCGCGCCGGCCGGGGCCGTGCGGGAGGGGCGTCCGCGCCGACGTGATCGCGAAGCTAGGCGGGGCGCGGGGGCGTGTCAACGGGTGCCCCGGCGCCCGCGCGGGCCGCCGGGGCGGGTGAGGTCGGTCACCACGGGCCCGGGCGGCCCTCGCCGGGGGGCCGCGCCGGCCGGGCTGCTGAGAGGATGGGCCGGTGAGCACACCCGGGCGCGAGCTGGCCGACCTGACGAAGCGCCCGCGGCAGGTCTCGGCGATGTTCGACGACGTCGCGCAGCGCTACGACGTCACCAACGACGTCCTCTCGGCCGGGCAGGACCGGCTGTGGCGGCGCGCGGTGGTGCGCGCGGTGGACGCGCGCCCGGGGGAGCTGGTGCTGGACCTGGCCGCGGGCACGGGCACCTCCAGCGAGCCCTTCGCCGACCGCGGGGTGCGGGTGGTGCCGTGCGACTTCTCCCTGGGGATGGTGCGCACCGGCAAGCTGCGCCGCCCGGACCTGCCGTTCACGGCGGGCGACGCCACGCGGCTGCCCTTCGCCGACGGCGCCTTCGACGCGGTGACGATCTCCTTCGGCCTGCGCAACGTCGTGGACGTCGACCGCGCGCTGCGGGAGATGGCGCGCGTGGTGCGCCCGGGCGGGCGGCTGGTGGTGTGCGAGTTCTCCACCCCGCCCAACCCGCTGCTGCGCCGGGCCTACGGCGCCTACCTGCACCACGGGCTGCCGCGGGTGGCCGGGCTGGTCAGCTCGCACGGCGAGGCGTACGGCTACCTCATGGAGTCCATCGACGCCTGGCCCGACCAGCGGGCCCTGGCGCGGCGGGTGGGCGCGGCCGGCTGGGAGCGCGTGCAGTGGCAGGACCTGTCGGCGGGGATCGTGGCGCTGCACCGGGCCGTGCGCGCGGGGGCCTGAGCGCCCCGAACTACACTCGACGGGGCTCGTGAAGGATTTCACGAGCGATGACGACGGAGGACCAGGTGGCGGTCGAGACCGGCGGCGCGCCCAGCGCCGCCCCGCGAGCGGACGCGGACGGGGCAGCGGCCCCGGACGCCGACGTCCTCGTCGTGGGCGCCGGCCCCGCGGGCTCGACGCTGGCGCGGTACCTGGCCGGCGCCGGCCGGCGGGTGCTGGTGCTGGAGAAGGGCGCCTTCCCGCGCGAGAAGGTCTGCGGCGACGGGCTGACCCCGCGCGCCAGCCGCGAGGTGGAGCTGCTGGGGCTGCCCACGCCGCGCGAGGACGGCTGGGTGCGCAACGTGGGCCTGCGCATGCTCGGCGGCGGGGTGCGCCTGCAGGTGCCGTGGCCGGAGATCAGCGACTTCCCCGCCTACGGGCTGGTGCACACCCGCTCGCGCTTCGACCAGGCGCTGGCCGAGCACGCGCGCGCCGGCGGCGCCACGGTGCTGGAGCGCACCTCGGTGACGGCGCCGGTGGTGGACGAGCGCACCGGCCACGTGGTGGGCGTGCGCGCGCGGCCGGTGGACGAGCGCGGCCGGCGCGCCGGCGACGAGCGCGTCTTCCGCGCCCCCGTCGTGGTGGCCGCGGACGGCGTGGGCAGCCGGCTGGCGCTGTCGATGGGCCTGCACCGGCGCGACGACCGCCCGCTGGGTGTGGCGGTGCGCACCTACTTCCGCAGCCCGCGCCACGACGACGACTGGCTGGAGAGCTGGCTGGAGCTGCGCGAGCCGGGCGCGCGAGCGCACGAGCTGCTGCCCGGCTACGGCTGGGTGTTCGGCGTGGGCGACGGCACGAGCAACGTGGGCCTGGGCGTGCTCAAGGCGGACGCCGGCTCGGGCGACGTGGACTACCGGGACCTGCTGCGCCGGTGGCTGGCGTCGATGCCGCCGGAGTGGCGCTTCGACCCGGAGCACCAGGTGGGGGAGGTGCGCGGGGCGGCGCTGCCGATGGCGTTCAACCGCACCCCGCACTACACGCGGGGCCTGCTGCTGGTGGGCGACGCGGGCGGCATGGTCAACCCCTTCAACGGGGAGGGCATCGCGTACGCGATGCAGTCGGCGCGGCTGGCCGCCGAGGTCGTGGACCGCGCGCTGGACGCGCCGGACGCCCGCGCCCGCGAGCGCGCGCTGCACGGCTACCCGGCGGCGGTTCGCGCCGAGCTGGGCGGGTACTACACGCTGGGACGCGTGTTCGTCTCCCTCATCGGCCACCCCGAGGTGATGCGCGTGGCCACGCGCTTCGGGCTGCCGCGCCCCGGGCTCATGAAGCTGGTGGTCAAGCTGCTCGCCAACCTCGCCGACCCCGCCTCGAAGGACGCCACCGACCGCGTGGTCGTGGCGCTGCAGCGGCTGGCTCCCGCCACGTGAGGAGCGACGCGTGAGGAGCGACGTGATGGGCACCGGGACGAGCACGGGCGGCGCGGGCGGTGGTCTGCCGACGGCGGACCCGGCGCTGGAGGCCGCGCTGCGCGACGGCCTGGAGGTGGTCGAGGAGCGCCTGCGCGAGGCGGTGGGCAACGCCGACCCGCTGGCCGACGCCGCCTCCCGGCACCTGGTGGAGGCCGGCGGCAAGCGGGTGCGCCCCATGCTGACGCTGCTGGGCGCGCACTTCGGCGACCCCTCGCGCCCGGAGGTGCTGGACGCGGCCGTGGTGGTGGAGCTGACGCACCTGGCCTCGCTGTACCACGACGACGTCATGGACTCCGCGCCCACGCGGCGCGGGGCGCCGGCCGCGCAGCACGTTTGGGGCAACAACGTGGCGATCCTCACCGGCGACCTGCTCTTCGCGCGCGCCTCCAACGTCGTCGCGGGCCTGGGTCCGGAGGCGGTGAAGGTGCAGGCGGCCACCTTCGAGCGGCTGTGCCTGGGTCAGCTGCACGAGACGGTGGGCCCGCGCCCGGGCGAGGACGCGGTGGCGCACTACCTGGACGTGCTCAGCGACAAGACGGCCTCGCTGATCGCCACGGCGGGCCGCTTCGGGGCGCAGTTCTCCGGCGCGCCGGCGGAGGCGGTGCGCGCGATGGTCGCCTACGGCGAGGACGTGGGCGTGGCCTTCCAGCTCGCCGACGACGTGCTGGACCTGACCAGCGACGTGGGCGACTCGGGCAAGCGGCCGGGCACGGACCTGCGCGAGGGGGTGCCGACGCTGCCGGTGCTGCTGGTGCGCCGGGCCGCCGCCGAGGGCGACGCGGACGCGGCGCGGGTGGTGGCGCTGCTGGACTCCGGCCGCCTCGGCGACGACGACGTGCTGGCGCAGGCCGTTGGGGCGCTGCGCGCGCACCCGGTGACGCGCGCGGCGCGCGCCACGGCCCGCGAGTGGGCCCGGCGCGCCACCGCGCACCTGGTGGACCTGCCGGACTGCGCGGCGCGGCGGGCGCTGCAGACCTACGCGGGCACGGTCGCCGACCGCGTCGGCTGAGCGGGGCGCGGGGCGCGGTCGCGCCGGGCGGCGACGGCCAGGACGGCCAGCGCGAGCAGCGCGAAGCCGGCGCCGGTCCACAGCGGCGAGGTGTAGCCGAACCCGGCGGTGATGGCCAGGCCGGCGACCCAGGCGCCCAGGGCGTTGCCGACGTTGAAGGCGGCGATGTTCGCGCCGGAGGCCAGGGTGGGCGCGCCGGCGGCGTGGCGCACGATGCGCAGCTGCAGGCCGGGGACGGTGGCGAAGCCGGTGGCGCCCATGAGGACGAGGGCGACCAGGACGGCGGGGCGGTTCCCGGCCAGCAGGGCGAAGCCGGCCAGGACGACGGTCAGGCCGGCCAGGGCGAGCAGCAGGGTGCGGTCCACGTGGCGGTCGGCGGCGCGCCCGCCCAGGGTGTTGCCGGCGAAGAGGCCGGCGCCGAAGAGGACCAGCAGCCACGGCACGGCGCCCGCGGCGAAGCCGCTGACGCCGGTGAGCGTGTAGGCGAGGTAGGTGAAGGCGCCGAACATGCCGCCGAAGCCGAGGACGGTGACGGCCAGGGAGGCCCACACCTGCCCGGAGGCGAAGGCGCCCAGCTCCCCGCGCAGGCCGCCGGCGCCGTCCTGGCGGGGGGTGGCGGGCACGAGGGCGGCGAGGCCGGCCAGGGCGAGCACGCCGATGCCGGTGATGACGGCGAAGGTGGCGCGCCAGCCGAACTGCTGGCCGACGAAGGTGCCCAGCGGGACGCCGAGGACGTTGGCGGAGGTCAGCCCGGCGAACATCGTGGCGATGGCGCCGGCGCGCCGGGCGGGCGGCACGAGGTCGGCGGCGACGACGGCGCCGATGCCGAAGAAGGCGCCGTGGCACAGGGCGGCCAGCACCCGCCCGAGCATGAGGGTGCCGTAGCCGGGGGCCAGGGCGGAGAGCAGGTTGCCGGCGATGAACAGGCCCATGAGGGCGAGCAGGACGGGCTTGCGCGGCAGGCGGGTGACGGCGGCGGTGAGGCCGACGCCGCCGACGGCGACGGCCAGGGCGTAGCCGGAGACGAGCCGGCCGGCGGTGGCCTCGTCGACGCGCAGGTCGGCGGCCACCTCCGGCAGCAGGCCGGCGATGACGAACTCGGTCAGGCCGATGCCGAACCCGCCGGCGGCGAGCGCGAGCAGTGCGAGGGGCACGGGGAGCTCCAGGGTGGTGGGGAGGAGCCGGTGTGCGGCGTGTGCAACTACCGGCGTGCGCCGAAGTTAGTTGCACGCGCGGGATGTCGTCAAGCGCGCACTGCCCTCGCGCGCAGAGCGGCGCGTACGATGGGCCCATGGGGATCGCCGACGACGCCGTCGAGGTGCGTGCGCAGGGCTGGCGCACGCTGGCCGCGCTGCACGGGCTCATCGAGACCGACCTGGAGCGCGCGCTGCAGTCCGGGCACCGCCTGTCCGTGGTGGAGTTCACCGTCCTGGACGCCCTCAGCCGCCAGGACGGCTGGCACATGCGCATGCAGCAGCTCGCCCGCGCCGCGGCGCTGTCCGCCAGCGCCACCACCCGCCTGGTCAACCGCCTGGAGGACCGCGGCCTGCTCACCCGGATCCTGTGCGCCGAGGACCGCCGCGGCATCTACACCGAGCTGACGGCCGCCGGGCGCGAGCTGCTGGCCGCGGCCAGGCCCACCCACGACGAGGTCCTCGAGAGCGCCCTCGACCGGGCCGAGGGCACCCCGGAGCTGGGCCCGCTGGTGCGGGCGCTGCACGAGCTGCCCGCCGCCGCGGCCGCCGCCCGCTGAGCCGGGCCCGAGCCGGCGGCGGTGCCGCTCAGCCCGCCGGGCGGGCCGCCGCCGCCGCGGCCCGCCCGCGGCGCCCGGCGTGCCCGGCGCGCACCGCGTCGGCCGTCAGCAGCGCCAGCGCCGCCCACACCAGCGCGAAGCCTGCCCAGCGGGAGGCGGGCATCGTCTCGCCCAGCAGCAGCGCGGCGAGGAACTGCAGCACCGGGGTGGCGTACTGCAGCAGCCCGATCGTCGTCAGCGGCACCCGCCCGGCGGCCAGCGCGAACAGCAGCAGCGGGCCCAGCGTCGCCGGGCCCGCCAGCACCGTGAGCACGACGTGGTCGGCGCCGCCGGCGGTGAACGTGGAGCGCCCCGAGGCGCCGATCCACACCAGCGCCGCCGCCGCGGGCAGCACCAGCACGCCGGTCTCCACCGTCAGCCCCGTCAGCGGGTCCACCCCCGCCCCCGAGCGCGCCAGCCGGTTCTTCAGCAGCCCGTAGGAGCCGAAGGAGAGCGCCAGCACCAGCGCCATCCACGGCAGCCGCCCCAGGTCGGCGGTGATGACGACGACGGCGGCGGTGCCCACGGCCACCGCCGCCCACTGCGCGCGCCGCAGCCGCTCGCGCAGCACCAGCACCCCCAGCAGCACCGTCACCAGCGGGTTGACGAAGTACCCCAGCGAGGCCTCCAGCACGTGCCCGGTCGTCACCGCCAGCCCGTACACGCCCCAGTTGACGGCGATGGCCACCGCGGCCACGGCCAGCAGCCGCAGCTGCGCGGGCGTGCGCAGCACCCGCAGCACCACCGGCCAGCGCCGCAGCGCGCTCAGCAGCAGCACCGACAGCGCCAGCGACCACACCACCCGCTGGGCCAGCAGCTCCAGGGCCCCGGTGGGCAGCAGGGCGTGGAAGTAGAAGGGGAACAGGCCCCAGGCGACGTAGGCGCCCGCCCCGGCGAGCACGCCGCCGCGGGTGCCGGGCCCGGCGCCGGGGGCGGCGCCCGCGGCCGGCGCGGGGGAGGCGGGCGGGGGAGCGGGGGGCTGGACCACACCGGCATGCTGCCGTCCGGCGGGGGGCGCGCGTGCCATTAGGCTTGCCTGAGCAGTTCGACAGACGACGTCGAGACGAAGGACACCAGATCCCGTGAGCACCCAGCGTCCGCTGCGCGTGGCCGTCGTCGGAGCCGGACCGGCGGGCATCTACGCCTCGGACATCCTCTCCAGGGCCGACCTGTCCGCGACGGGCTTCGAGGGCGTGAGCATCGACCTCATCGAGCGCCTCCCCGCGCCGTTCGGCCTGGTCCGCTACGGCGTGGCGCCCGACCACCCCCGCATCAAGCAGATCATCGTCGCCCTGGAGAAGGTCCTGGGCCGCGGCGACATCCGCCTGCTGACGAACGTGGACTTCGGCACCGACGTCACCCTGGAGGAGCTGCAGCGCCACTACGACGCCGTGGTCTTCTCCACCGGCTCCATCAAGGACGCGCCGCTGGCGGTGCCCGGGGTGGAGCTGCCGGAGAGCTACGGCGCCGCCGACTTCGTCTCCTGGTACGACGGGCACCCGGACTACCCGCGCGAGTGGCCGCTGGAGGCCTCCACCGTCGCCGTCCTCGGCGCCGGCAACGTCGCCCTGGACGTGGCGCGCATGCTCGCCAAGCACGCCGACGACCTGCTGCCCACGGAGATCCCGGACAACGTCTACCGCGGCCTGAAGGCCTCGAAGGTCACCGACGTGCACGTCTTCGCCCGCCGCGGCCCGGCGCAGGTGAAGTTCTCCCCGCTGGAGCTGCGCGAGCTGGGCCACGTGCCCGACGTCGACGTCCTCGTCGACCCGGAGGACTTCGAGTTCGACGAGGGCTCGATGGCCGCCATCGACTCCTCCAACCAGACCAAGCAGGTCGTCAAGACCCTCACGGACTGGACGCTGAAGGAGGGCGACGGCACCGCCTCGCGGCGCATCCACCTGCACTTCCTGCACGCGCCCGCCGAGATCGTCGGCACCGACGGCCACGTCAGCGCGCTGCGCACCGAGCGCACCCGCCTGACCGGCGACGGCACCGTGGAGGGCACCGGCGAGTTCCACACCTGGGACGTGCAGGCCGTCTACCGCGCGGTGGGCTACTTCGGCTCCCCGCTGCCGGGCGTGCCCTTCGACGAGCTCAAGGGCGTGGTCTCCAACCACGAGGGCCGCGTGCTGAGCCCGGAGGGCGAGACCGTCCCCGGCGTGTACTGCACCGGCTGGATCAAGCGCGGTCCCGTGGGCCTCATCGGGCACACCAAGTCCGACGCCTCCGAGACGGTGCGCCACCTCGTCGCCGACGCCGCCTCCCTGGCCCCGGCCGCCGAGCCGGACCCCGAGGCGGTGCTGGAGACGCTGCGCGGCAAGGGCGTGGACGTGCTGACCTGGAACGACTGGGAGGTCCTGGACGCCTACGAGCGGGCGCTGGGCGCCCCGCACGGGCGCGAGCGCGTCAAGGTCGTCTCCCGCGAGGAGATGATCAAGTTCTCCCGCGAGGTGATCGCCGAGGCGGAGGCCGAGGCCCGCGCCGACGCCGGCGCCCGCTCCGGCGGGGACGGGGCCTGAGTGCGCGTCGTCGTCTGCGTCAAGCACGTCCCCGACATCCAGTCGGCCCGCTCCTTCCGCGAGGACGGGCTGCTGGCGCGCGGGGGCAGCGACGACACGCTCAACGAGCTCGACGAGGACGCCCTGGAGGCGGGCCTGCGGCTGGTGGAGGCCCACCCGGTGGCCGAGGGCGAGCCCGCCCACGACGTCACCGTCCTCACGCTGGGCCCGGCGCACGCCGTGGAGGCGCTGCGCCGCGGCCTGGCCATGGGCGCCACCACGGCCGTGCACGTCCTGGACGACGCGCTCGCCGGCTCCGACGCGATCGCCACCGCCCGCGTGCTGGCCGCCGCCGTGCGCCACCTGCACGGCGAGCGCCCCGTGGACGCCGTCGTCGCCGGCATGGCCGGCCTGGACGGGCTGACCTCCCTGGTGCCCGCGGCGCTGGCCGCGCACCTGGACTGGCCCCAGCTCACCCTCGCCGACCGCGTCGAGGTCGACCCGGCCGCCGGCACCGCCACCGTGCGCCGGGAGACCTCCCGCGACGCGGAGGAGCTGCGCGCGCCGCTGCCGGTGGTCCTGTCGGTCACCGACCAGGCGTTCCGGGCGCGCTTCCCCGCCTTCAAGGGCATCCTCGCCGCCCGCAAGGCGCCGGTGACCGTGCTGTCCCTGGCCGACCTGGGCGTGGACCCCGCCGCCGCCGGGCTGGACGGCTCGGCCACCCGGATCGTCGAGGCGCGCCCGCGCCCCGAGCGCCCCGACCGGGTCGTCGTGACCGCCGACGACCCCGGCGCCACGGCCGCGGCGCTGGCGGACTACCTGTCGCAGAAGGGTTTCGCGTGACGAACGTCCTCGTCCTCGTCGACCACGAGGGCTCGCAGCCGCACTCCACCGTGCCCGAGCTGCTCACCCTGGCGCGCTCGGTGGCCGCCGGCGGCGAGGTGCACGCCGCGTGGGTCGGCGACGGCTGGGGCCCGGCCGCCGCGCAGGTGCTGGCCTCGCACGGCGCCGGCACCGCGCACGTGGTCACCGTCGAGGGCGCCGACGCGCACCTGACCGCCGCGACCGTCGACGCGCTGCACGCCGTGCTGGAGCGGGTGGACACGCACCTGCTGCTGGTGGCCTCCACCTTCGAGGGCAAGGAGGCCGCCGCGCGCCTGGCGGTGCTCGCCGGCGCCGGCGTGGTCACCGACGCCACCACCGTCGAGGTCGGCGAGGACGGGCGCGTCGTGGCCGGCAAGGCCGTGCTCGCCGGCTCCTGGGCCACCCGCTGCGCGGTCACCGCGCCGCTGGCCGTGGTCACCGTCAAGCCGCACGCGGTGCGGGCCACCGGCGTCGAGCACGCCGGGGAGCCGGTCGTGGTGGAGCACCGCGTGCAGGCGTCCGCGGCGGCGCGCGCGGTGGAGCTGCTCTCGCGCGAGCCGCGCCCGCGCGGGGACCGGCCCGCGCTGGCCGAGGCGGAGGTCGTCGTCGTGGGCGGGCGCGGCACGAACGGCGACTTCGCGCCCGTGGAGGAGCTCGCCGACGTCCTCGGCGGCGCCGTGGGCGCCACCCGCGTCGCCACCGACGAGGGGTGGATCGGCCACGAGGCCCAGGTCGGGCAGACCGGGGTGACGATCAGCCCGCGCCTGTACGTGGGCGCCGGCGTCTCCGGCGCGGTGCACCACCGCGGCGGCATGGACGCCTCGGTCACCGTGGTCGCCGTCAACGAGGACCCCGACGCGCCGATCTTCGAGTTCGCCGACTACGGCGTGGTGGGCGACCTCACCGAGGTGCTGCCCGCGCTGAGCGCGGAGATCCGCCGCCGCCGCGGCTGACGACGTCCCCCCCCCCGCCGGTGCCGGGGGGGCGCCCCGGGGGCGGGGGGGGCGGCGGCCGCCCCGGGGGGGGGGGGGGGGGCTCGGGCCGGGCGT
>NZ_JBJLSG010000122.1:0-15121 GCF_050871925.1 Kineococcus gurbantunggutensis | reverse complement strand
GGCGACCCCCGCACGGGGTCGCCGCGCCCGGGCCCCCTGCTCGCCACGGCCACCGCGCTGGACCTGCTGCGCCCGCTGCTGCCCGAGCCGGTGCACCTGGTGGAGGTGGACGGCGACGTGCCCGGCGCCGAGGCGCGGGTGTGGCCGCAGGAGCTGGTGGCCGTCGCCAACTCCCGCCCGGAGCGCCGGCGGGAGTTCGCCACCGGCCGCTGGTGCGCGCGGGCGGCGCTGCACCTGCTGGGCGAGGCGCCGGCGGCCCTGCCGCCGGGCCCGCGGCGCGCGCCGCTGTGGCCGGAGGGGGTCGTGGGCAGCATCACGCACTGCCCCGGCTACCGCGCCGCCGCGGTCGCGCGGCGCTCGCGCGTGCTGGCCCTGGGCGTGGACGCCACCCCGCACGAGCCGCTGCCGGCGGGGGTGCCGGCGCTCGTCGTGGCGGACGCGGGCGAGCGCGAGGCCCTGGACGCCCTGGCCGCGGCGGTGCCGGGCGTGCACGCCGACCGCGTCCTCTTCAGCGCCAAGGAGTCCCTCATCAAGGCGTGGTCGGCGCTGGACGCCGGCTGGCCGGGCTTCTCGGGCTTCCGCGTGCGGCTGCACCCGGACGGCGCGTTCACCGCCCGGGTGCTGGTGCCCGGCCCCGTCGGCGAGCTCGCCGGCCGGTGGGGCGTGCGCGGCGACCTCGCCGGCACCGCGGTGGCCCTGCCCGCCCCGGCGCAGCCGCTGGTGCCTCACAGCCGCTGCGCGTCCTCCAGCCTCGCGTAGCGCCCGCCGGAGGCGATCAGCTCCCCGCGGCTGCCGCTCTCCACGACCCGGCCGCCGTCGAGGACCACGATCCGGTCGGCCGCGCGCACGGTCGCCAGCCGGTGCGCCACGACCAGGGTGGTGCGCCCGCGCATGAGGCGGCCCAGCGCCTCCTGCACCGCCGACTCCGCCTCCGGGTCCAGCGCCGAGGTCGCCTCGTCCAGCAGCAGCACCCGCGGGTCGCGCACGAGGGCGCGGGCGATGGCCAGGCGCTGGCGCTGCCCGCCGGACAGCCGCGCGCCGCGCTCGCCGACGACGGTGTCCCAGCCCTGCGGCAGGGCGTCGACGAACCCGGCGGCGTTGGCGTCGGCCAGCGCGCGGCGCACCCGCTCGTCGTCCACGTCCGTCAGCCCGTACGCGACGTTCTCGCGCACGGAGCCCTCGAAGAGCACCGGTTCCTGCGGGACGACCGAGACGTGGCGCCGCACGCTGCGCAGGTCCAGCGTCGCGGCGTCGGCGCCGTCGACGAGCACGCGGCCGGAGGTGGGGCGCACGAAGCCCAGGACGAGGTTCAGCAGCGTGGACTTGCCCGAGCCGGACGGGCCCACGAACGCCACCGTCTGCCCGGGCAGCACCTCGAGGGTGACCTCGTGCAGGGCACCGGCGTCCGCGCCGGGGTAGCGGTAGGAGACCGCCTCCAGGCGCAGGTGGCCCCGCACCGCGCCCACGGTGCGCCGGCCCTCGTTGACCTCCAGGTCCGGCTCCTCCAGGACCTCGGCGATCGAGCGGATCGACTCCAGGCCGCGCGCGCCCACCGGCAGCAGCATGAGCAGGTTGGTCACCGCGCCGGTCAGCAGCGTGAAGTACGAGGAGAGCTGCACCACCTCGCCGGCGCTGATGTCCAGCGCGCCGCTGAGGGAGGCGAAGGCGGCCAGCACCAGGCACAGCACCCCCAGCAGCTGCATGCTCACCCAGGACAGGGCCGAGAAGCGCCCGTTGAGCAGGTCGAGCTGGAACCCGGCGTCGCGCACGTGGCGGGCGCCGTCGGCCACGCGCTCGGCGGCGGTGCGCTCCAGCCCGTGCGCGCGGGTGATCGGCATGAGGGTGGCCATCTCGCCCACCCGGGCGGAGAAGCGCTCCACCTCCCGGCGCACCTCCTCGTTGCGCCGGCGCGAGCGCAGGCCCAGCACGTGGCGCAGCCCGACGGCCACGGGGATGGTCAGCGCGTACACGGGCAGGAACTGCGGGATCGCGATCGCCGTCACGACGACCGCGCCGACGACCACCATGAGCGCCGAGAGCAGCGGGTGGGCGATCTGCTGGAACATCAGCTCGACGTTCTCCACGTCGCGCACGACCTTGGTCTGCACGACGGCCGAGCTCACGCGCGTGTGGAAGCCGATGGAGAGGTTCTGCAGCCGGTCCGTCAGCGCGTTGCGCAGGTCGACGCCGACGGTGCGCACGGCCCCCATGTAGCGCTTGGTGTACTGGACCATGTTGGGGTAGTTCTGCAGCAGCGCCAGCACGGCCACGGCGGTCCACAGCCACAGCTCGCGCACCGGCCCTCCGGCGACGAGGACGTCGATGACCCGGCCGGTGATCACGGGCATGAGCCACAGCGGCGTCTCCTTGACCGCCATGAAGCCCGCGGCGGCGGCGACCCGGCGCCGGTGGGCGCCCAGCAGCCGCAGGGCGGAGCGCAGGGGGTGCTGCCCGTCGAGCAGGCGGTCCACGGCGGGAGCGGTCACCCCGGCATCGTCGCACCGCCCGGCCGTCAGGGAAAGCGCTTGCTCGGCGTGGCGCCGGGCCACCGCCCGCCGCGCCCGCGGGGGAGGCGGGCCGCACGAGCGGGCGGCCCGGGGGTGCGCCCCCGGGCCGCCCGGCCGGTGCTCAGTAGCGCAGGCCCGCGCCGATCCGGAACAGCGGGGCGGCGCTGTCGGCGGGCAGGTCCGGCAGTTGGGCCTGCACCGCCGCCATCGACGAGGGCAGCTCGAACGGCGCGCTCCCGCGCGGCTCGGCCCGCCCGCGCACGAGGTCCATCAGCGCCTCGTCGGTGATGCCGAAGTTCAGCATCAGGGCGTCGGCCTCGGGCAGCAGCCGGGTCAGCACCGGGGGCCGGTCGGCGTAGACGGAGACGACCGTGGGCACCTTCGCGCTGATCGCCGCGATGGCGTCGAAGTCGGGCTGGCCCGGCGCGAAGGCCAGGTTGCCCTCGTGCTGCATGCGGCCGAAGACGTACTGCGGGTGCAGCGTCTCGAACGGGGTGGCGGTGCGCGCGCCCCCCACGTCCGCCTCCTCGGGGGTGGCCACGACCGTCAGGCCGGCGGCCCGCGCGGCCTGCGGGGCGATGCCGTGCAGGTACACCCTCGTGCCCTGCGCCAGCGGCAGCAGCCTCCCCTTCTTCCCCTTGCCCTTCTCGCCCTTGCCCTTCTGCTTCCCGTCCGCCACCGCCGCGTTGGTCAGCAGGACGCTGGCGCGCTGCTGGGCGGCGGTGGCCGCCGCCTGGAACTCCGCCTTGCCCACGGTGCGGGCCGCGGCGGCGGGGTCCACGTACGGGTCCTCGAACAGGCCCTGCTCGAACCGCTGCGTCAGCACCCGCAGCACCGACGCGTCGACGCGCGCCGTCGTCAGGCGACCGCCCTCGACGGCGCGCACGATCGGCGAGGGGTCCTCGGTGCCGCCGAACTGGTCGATCCCGGCCTGCACGCCCTTGACGAAGCGCTGGTCGCGGGTCAGCGACTCCACGCCCCAGGGGGCGCCGAAACCGGTGAAGCTCGGCTGCTGGCCGGCCGGCGCGCCGTTCAGGCAGGCGTCCACGCAGTCCTCGGTGATGCCCCAGTCGCTGATCACCACGCCGCCGAAGCCGTACTCCCCGCGCAGCAGGTCGGTGGTGAGCTGGCGGTTGTACCCGGCGGCGACCTGCTCCAGCGGCTTCCCGCCCGCGGTGGCGCCGCGCACGATCGAGTACGTCGGCATCACCCCGGCCACCTCGGTCCTGAACGCGCCGCGGAAGGCGTCCAGGTGCCGGCGCAGCGAGGCGTCGCCGGAGAAGGTGGCGTACTTGCCGTAGGGGTTGTGGCTGTCGAAGCCCTCCTGCGCGGCGCCGTAGCCGCCCCAGTGCTTCACGACGGCCTGCACGGCCTCGGGGTCCACGCCCTTGCCGTGCTGGAACCCGCGCACGTACTCGCGCGTCAGCCGCTCCACCACGGCGGCGTCCTCGCCGAAGGTGCCGTTGATGCGCGACCAGCGCGGTTCGGTGGCCAGGTCCGCCTGCGGCGACAGCGCCATCGTGATGCCGACCGCCCGGTACTCCTGGCGGGCGGTGTCGGCGAACCGGCGGGTCAGGCCCTCGTCGCGGGTGGCGCCGAGACCGAGCGGCTCGGGCCACTGCGAGAACGAGCCGGCGGGCACGCTGGCGCCCGCCACGTGCTGGAAGTGGTTGCGCGGGTCGGTGCTGATCGTCAGCGGGATCCCCAGCCGGCCGCCCTCGGCGATCTCCTGCAGGGCGTTGTTCTGGGTCGCCAGCACGTCGGCCGGCCCGCTCAGGCGGGTCAGCAGGCTCGTCACCCCCAGCTCGGCCACGACGCGGCGCGCCGCTGCCAGGTCGTACGCGGGGGGACCGCCCCACGGGGTGGGGGCGGTGCCGTGCACCATCGTGGCGGCCTTCTCCTGGAGCGTCATCCTCGACACCAGGTCGGCGGCGCGCTGGGAGGGCTTGCGCCGCCAGTCCTCGTACCGGTCCAGCGCGCCGTCGCGGTCCAGGTCCTTGAACTGCAGCCCCCCGACGCGCAGCAGCGGCGCGGTCCGGGTCTCCAGCCGCTCCTGGCGGGGAGCGGCCCCGGCGGCGACCGGCTGGACCAGGGAGGTCCCGGTGATCAGCAGGGCGAGGGCGAAGGCGCGTGCGGAACTCCTGCGAACGGTCATCACAGCTCCTACGACGGGGCGAGTCGTCCTCGCCGCTGCGCCGATGCTAGGAACCCGCTGTGCGTCGCGCGGGCGGTCGCCGGCCCCTGTCAGGAACCTGCAGCCGCCCGCGCGCCGGGAGCGGCGACCCTCAGCCCCGCGCCGCCAGCGCCTCCAGGCGCGCGGCGACCTCGTCCGGCGCCGGCATGGCGGCCACCCGCCCGGCCGCCAGCCGCGAGCTCTCCCGGTAGCCCGGCGCACCCAGCAGGTCCGCCACCGCGTCGCGCACCGCGTCCGCGGAGACCTCCTGCGGCGCCAGCGCCAGGCCCAGGCCGCCCTCCTGCGCGGCGCGGGCGTTGAGGAACTGGTCGTGCGCGCGCTGCGGCAGCACCAGCTGCGGCACCCCGGCGGCCAGGGACCCCAGGAACGTGCCGCTGCCGCCGTGGTGCACCACGGCGTCCACGCGCCCGAACACCCGGTCCGCCGGCACGAAGCCCGCCAGGTGCACGCGCGGGTGCGCCGGGCCCAGCTCGGCGGGGTCCAGGTCGGTGCCCACCGAGGCCAGCACGTCCACGTCCAGCGCGCGCAGCCCCTCCAGCACGGTGCGCAGCGTGCCCGCCTCGCGGGTGGAGACGGTGCCCAGCGTCAGGTACACCACCGGGCGCGGGCGCGGGCCCGCCGCCAGCAGCGCCGGCAGCTCCAGGCCCGGCTCGCTCCACGCGGCCGGGCGCAGCGCGGCCGTGCGCAGCGGCAGCGGCGTCGGCGGCTGCGGCACCGACTCCGGCCACACGTCCAGGTGCAGCCGGCCCGCCAGGTCCTCCGGCGCCTCCCCGCCCCCGCCGGCGCGCCAGCTGCGCTCCAGCTCGGCGGTGAAGCCCTCCTGCATGGGCGCGGGCATCCGCGGGCCGATGCCGTGGCGCACCGCGGGCAGGCCCGCCCGGGCGGCGGCCAGCGCCGCGCCGGCCGCCATCTCCTCGTAGAGCACCAGCTCCGGGGCCAGCGACCCCAGCACCGGCGCCAGCTCCGCGGCCACGGCCGTGGCCAGCACGCCGGCGAACATCGCCACCGCGAAGCGCCAGCGCTCCGGCGGGGCCAGGCGGCGGAAGTCCAGCCCGCCGCGCACCACCTGCTGCGCGGCCTCCTCGGTGCTCACGCCCAGCTCGCGCACCTCCCAGCCCTGCCGCTGCAGGCGGTGCGCGGCCCGCGCGCCCGTGGCGAGCACGACGCGGTGGCCGCGCGCTCTGAGGGCCTCGGCGATCGGCATCACCGGGTAGAGGTGGCCGAAGGCGGGCAGGGCGGTGATCAGGACGCGCACGGTGGGCTCCCGTCCGTGGTGGGTCTGGTGTCGTGGCCCAGGGTTACCAGTTCGGGCCGGGCCCGGCCCGCCCGGCGGGCCACCCCGTCAGGGACCTGCCGAGGGTGCGCGTGCCGCCGACGGGCTCAAGTCCGCCCCGCAGGTGCCGAAGCAACTCCCCACGGCGCGCGACCGCGCGCCGCACCGGACGGAACTCGGGGGAGTTCGCAGGATGAACATCAAGAAGGTCGTCGCCGCGGTCGGCGTGCTCGGCGCCGCGGCGCTGACCGCCACCGTGCCGGCGCAGGCGGCGGGCCAGCAGGCCACCGCCACCAGCAGCGTCACCGTCTCCGGCACGACCGCCACCGCCACGACCGCGGTGTCGGTCACGCCGGGGGAGACCGTGCAGAAGGTCGGGGTGTGCGCCCGCAGCGCCTCCGGGCAGAACGTCGACTTCCCGCTGCGCTCGGACGTGGCGCTGAGCCCGGCGGCCACCACCGTCACCGCCAGCCGGACGCTGGCGGCCGGCACCTACACGTACTTCACCTGCCTGCAGGCCGGCGGCACCTGGTACAAGGTCGGCACCGACAAGACGTTCACGGTGGGTGCCGGCAGCACCGGCGGCACGGGCGTCACGGTGCCCGCCAACCCGCGCCCGGTGACCCAGCCGCCCGTGGTGGTCGCCCCCACCACGCCGCCGACCGCGCCGCCGACCACCACCCCCGCCCCGCCCGCCACGGGCGCGCTGGCCACCACCGCGGCGCCCCGGGGCGACCTGCCCGGCTGGAAGCAGGTGTTCGCCGAGGACTTCACCACCCCCGCCGCCACCGGTTCCTTCCCCGGCACCGCGTACGGCACCCGGTGGACCGGCTACGACGGTTTCAAGGACACCGACAAGCGCGGCCTCTACGCCCCGGCGAAGGTCCTGTCCGTGCACGACGGCGCCCTGGACATGCACCTGCGCACCGAGAACGGCGTGCCCCTGGTCGCCGCCCCGGTGCCGCTCGTCGACGGCAAGTGGTTCAGCCAGAAGTACGGCCGCTACTCGGTGCGCTTCAAGGCGGACCCGGTGCCCGGCTACAAGACCGCCTGGCTGCTGTGGCCGCAGAGCAACGACTGGAACCAGGGCGAGATCGACTTCCCCGAGGGCGGCCTGGACGGCACCATCCACGCCTTCAACCACTGCGTGGGCAACCCGACCGCCAACTGCTTCGCCACCGACACCGGCGCCCGGTACACCGAGTGGCACACCGCCACCGTCGAGTGGACCCCGTCGGGGGTGACGTTCCTCCTCGACGGCAGGAACCTGGGCACGTCGAGCACGTCGCCGTCGGCGGCCATGCAGTGGGTGCTGCAGACCGAGACCAGCGGTTCCGGCCCCGCCGCCGGCGCCTCCGCGCACGTCCTCGTCGACTGGGCGGTGATGTACTCTCGCGCAGCATGAGGACCGGCCCGCCGGGTGCGAACCAGGACCCGGCGGGCCGTCCCACCCGTGCGCAGCGGCGCGAGCGCCGCGAGCGCCGCGGCCGGCGCTGGCTGGTGGCGCTGGCCGCCACGGTCGTCAGCGTGCTGGTCGGCGGGGAGGTCGTCGCCGCCCGGTGGGCGGCGATCCCCGAACCCGACGAACCCGGCGACTGGCGCCAGGTGTTCGTCGAGGAGTTCGGCACCGACGTCGAGCTGGGGGAGTTCCCCGGCCGGCGGTACTCCGGCCGCTGGGGCGCCTACCCCGCGGGGTGGCGCGACACCACCGGCCGCGGCACCTACCGCCCCGACCGGGTGGTCTCCGTGCGCGACGGGGTCCTGGACTACCACCTGCACGTCGAGGACGGCGAGGCCCGGGCCGCCGCCCTCGTGCCGCAGCTGCCGACCTACGGGCAGCTCTACGGCCGCTACGCGGTCCGCTTCCGCGCCGACCCCGTCCCGGGTTTTAAGCTGACGTTCCTGCTGTGGCCGGACTCCGAGGAGTGGCCCGAGGGCGGGGAGGTCAACTTCCCCGAGGGCGACCTCGACGGCACGTTCAGCGCGTTCATGCACCACGCCGACCCCGCCGGCACGCAGGACCAGTTCCCCACCGGGCAGGACTTCGGCCGCTGGCGCACCGCGGTGATCGAGTGGCGCCCGGGCGAGGTGCGCTTCCTGCTCGACGGGCAGCAGGTCGGGGTGTCCACCACGAAGGTCCCCGACGAGTCCATGCACTGGGTCCTGCAGACGGAGACCAGCACCACGCCGGGGGAGGAACCCGCACCCGGTGCCAGCGGTCACGTGCAGGTCGACTGGGTCGCCGCCTGGAGCTACCGCGGTCCCGGCGCCGGCTGAGCGGCCAGCGCGGACCCGCCGGCGCGCAGCCCGGCGTCGATCCGCTCGGCGAGGTCGCCGCTGGCGCCGCTGGAGAGCTTGCGCGCGAACCACGGCCGCGGCGGGTGCGCCGGCGGGTGCAGCAGCGCGGACGGCCGCGCCGGCTCGGCGGCGCGGGCGGCGGCCAGGGCGGGGAAGTCCTGCTCGGTCAGCACCGCCGGGTGGTGCGACCCGGCCGCCGGCCAGCGCTGGAACCACGCCGAGGCGTGGCAGTCCGGCAGCGCCGGCGAACCCGTCAGCGCCGGCGAGGCCAGCACCGAGGCGGCGAAGCTCTCGTCGGGCACGAGCGTGCTGCGCCAGAACCGCACCAGGTCCGGTCGCGCGTCGACCACCCCCAGCAGCCGCTGCACGTCCTCGCGGGCGTACACCTTCCACTGCGAGGACGCCCGCACCCGCAGGCCCGGGGGCAGCGCGCGCCGCCACGGCAGGCGCAGCGGCACCCCGCGCACGAACAGCACGTCGTCGCCGCGGGTGAGGAACCGGTGCTCGGTGCGCCAGCGCCCCCCGTCCGGGTTGCGCGGGGTGTCCCACGGCCGGTGCGGCAGCGGCGCGCTGACCAGCCAGGAGCGGCCCTCCCACGCGCGCAGCTCCTCCAGCAGCTCCTGGACCCCCAGCAGCGGGTGGTCGGCGCCGGAGAGCACGGCCACGTGCGCGGCCGAGGAGAACCGCAGCGCGCTGCGCAGCGCGTCCAGCTCCACCCGCACCAGCGACCAGCTGTCCAGCGCGGCCGAGGTGCGCGGCTGCGCCCGCACCCGCCCGCCCCAGCCCTCCAGCATCCGGCCCGCCACGTCCGCGGGGGCCTTGGCGTCGCAGTGCAGCACGACGGGGACGTCCTCGAGGGCGCCGATCAGGCGGCGCACCTGCGCGGGGTCGCGGTGCGCCAGCACGACAGCGGTCAGCGACACGGGCGCTGCTCCTCTCCTCCGCCGCAGCGGACCCGGTGCGCCGCAGCGGCTCGCGCGCCCGCGAGCGGGGGAGCCGCGGGGTCCGCACCGCAGCGACCGTACGGCGCGCGGGGCGCGCCGTCGCCGCCGCGCGGACCATCCCGGCGGGGATCTGCCAGCGCGCGCCGCTGCGGGCCGGCGCGCCCCTCTGCTCGGATGGGGCCCGTGGAAGCGGGGACGGGTTCGAGGACGGTGACGACGGGGGAGGCGGGTGCCGGCGCGGCGGTGACGGGCCGCGTGCCCGGGGCGCGCCACCGGGCCTCCGGCGACGCCGGACCCCGGGAGCGCCCGGAGCGCCCGGCCCGGGTGGAGCCCGCCGGCCGTGCGCGCGCCCGGCACGCGGCGCCCCGGCGCCGCCGCGCCGTGGAGCCCGCCGACGCGCCCGCCGCCGCGGCGACGGGCGGTGCCGCGACCGGCGGCGGCGCCGCGCCGTCCGGGTTGTTCGGGCGCAGCCTGCTGTACGCCGTCGTCGCCGCCGTCCAGCTCGCCACCGGCGCCCTCGTGGCGCCCGTGCTGGCCCACGTGCTCGACGACCCCGCCCAGGTCGGCGTGCTGGCCGCGGCCATCGCCCTGCACCAGCTCCTCGTCGTGCTCGCCCTCGTCGGCCTGGACCAGGCCGTCGTGCTCCAGCGCGCCGAGGACGGCCACGACGGGCGCGCGCGGGCCCTGGCCGGCGCCGCCGTCCTGCTCGCCGCCGGCGTCACCGCCGTGCTGTGGGCCACCGCCGCCTGGTGGGCGCCGCTGTTCGGCTTCGCGCCGGACGCCGTCGCCGCGCCGGGCATCGTGGCGACCACCGTGTGGTGGACGGTGCCCTCGGCCGGCGTCATGGTCGCGCTGGGCCTGCTGCTGGCCGCGGACCGCCTGCGCGCCTTCACCGTCGTCAGCGTCCTGGCCGCCGTCGGCGGCCAGGTCGCCGGCCTCGGTGCCGTCCTGCTGCTGGGCGGCGGGGCGAGCACCTACGCCTGGGGCCTGCTCGGCGCGGACCTGCTCGCCGCGCTCATCGGCTGGCGCCTGACCCGGCCCCGCTGGCGCGGCGCCCTCGCCCCGCGCGTGCTGCGCCCCGCGCTCGCCTTCGGCGCCCCGCTGATGCTCAGCTCGATCTCCGTGTTCCTGCTCAACGCCGGCGACCGCGTCGTCGTGCAGCGCCTGGCCGGCCCCGCCGAGCTGGGCCGCTACCAGGTCGCCTACACCGTGGGGTTCCTCGCCGTGCAGCTCATCGTCGTCGCCGGCAACTCCTGGCTGCCGCGCTTCGCGGAGGTCCAGGACACCGCGCTGCGCCGGCGGCTGATCGCCGGCACCCGCGACAGCGTCTACCGCCTGCTCACCCCGACCCTGCTGGGCGTGGCGCTGGCCGCGCCCGTCGCCCTCGTCGTGGCCGCGCCGGCCTCCTTCCGGCCCCGCGAGCTGCTGGTCGTGGTGGTGCTGGTGGCCCTGAGCGCGTACCCCGTGGCCGCCGCCACGGCCACCGGCCGGGTCCTGGTCACCGAGCGCCGCACCCGCCCCCTGGCCCTGTGCACCGCGCTGGCCGCGCTGCTGAACATCGCCCTGAACCTGGTGCTGGTGCCCGTGGCCGGCATCGCCGGCTCCGCCGCCGCCACCGCGATCGCCTACGGCGTGCAGGCCGTGGCGCAGCGCCTGGCGCTGCGGGCCCGTCCCGGGCCGTGGCCGGGCACCCCGCCGCGGGTCCTGCTGGAGGCCGCGGCCGTCAGCGCCGCCGCCCTGGTGCTGGTCGTCCTGCCGGCGGGCACCGCCCTGGACGCCGCCCGCTTCGCCGTGGCGCTGGCCTGCCTGCCCTGGTGCCTGCACCGGCTGCGCCGCGCGAGGGACGGCGCGTGAGCGCGCTGCGCGAGCTGGAGCGGGGGGCCTCGCCGGCCGCCCGCCACCGCGCCGCCCGCCGCGGCCCCGTGCCCCCGCGCGCGCTCGCCCTGGCCGCCACCTGCGCCCTGGCCCTCGCGGTGCCGCTGGCCGCGACCCTGGACCTGGCGCTGCCCGGCCGGGCGCTGCTCGCGGTGCTCTTCACGGTGTGCGTGCCGGGGGTGCCCCTGGCCCTGGCCGTCGGCCTGCGCGACCGCGGCCTGACGGCGGCGCTGGCCCTCGCCGCCGGCCCGCTGTGGGCGGTGCTGGCCGGCACCGTCGCGATCGCGGGCGGCTGGTGGGCCCCGGTGGCCTCGGCCTGGGTCGCCTCCGCGGTCGCGCTGGCCGCCGTCCCCGCCGCCTGGCGCGCGCGCCCGGTGCGCGCCCCCGCCCGGACCGCGACGGCGCCCGGCCCGCTCGCCCACCGGGCCGCGGCCGCGGGCGCCCTGCTCCTCGCGGCGGCGCTGTGGTGGTCCGGCACGCGGCACGTGCGCCTCGACGAGGCCGGCGCCCTGGGGCTGCTGCCCGTCGTGGGCTGGCGCGTGCTCGCCGCCCTGGCCGTGCTGTGCGCCGTCACCGCCTGGGCGCTGACGCGACCGCGCCCGGACGCGCCGGTGCTCACCGCCGCCGCCCTGCTGCTGGCGGCCGCGGCGTACACGACCGCCGCCGTGGCCGACGGGTACGGCAACCCGCCCGTCGCCTGGGTGCACGTGGGCTTCGCCGAGCAGATCACCCTGACCGGCACCGTCCCCGGCGGCGTCGACGCCCGGTTCAGCTGGCCGGGGTTCTTCGCCGCGGCCGCCCAGCTCGTGGAGCTGGCAGGGGTGCCCGACGCGCGCGCGTTCCTCGTCGCCGCGCCGGTGTTCCACACCGCCCTGGCCCTGCCGGGGCTGTTCACGATCGCCCGCACCGTCACCCGCTCGGTGCGCTGGGCGTGGGTCGGGGTGTTCTGCCACCTGCTGGCGAACTGGTACCAGCAGGACTACTTCGCCCCCCAGGCGATCGCGTTCGTCGGCTACGTCGCGGTGCTGGCCACCGTGCTGCGCCTGCTCGACGCGGCCCCGGTGCCGCGCACCTCCGGCACCGTGCTCGCCCGCGCCGCGCAGGCCGTGCGCCGCGTGCCCGGCGTGCCGGTGGGGGAGTCGCCGGCCACCCTGCGCCGCGCCTGGCTGCTGGTGACCCTGATCGTGCTGGGCATCACCGTGGGCCACCAGCTCACCCCGGTCGCCCTGACCGCCCAGCTCGCCGTCGCGGCCCTGGTGGGCCTGACGCGCGCGCGGCTGCTGTGGCTGGTCACCGGCGTGACCCTGGCCGGCTGGTTCGCCCACGGCGCCACGGACTACTGGCTGGGCCACCTGCAGACGGTGGTCGGCGACATCGGCCGCCCCGGCGCCTCCCTGGACGCCGGCGTGGGCCAGCGCCTGACCGGCGACCCCACCTACCAGCGCGCTCAGCTCGTGCGCGTGGCCTCCTCCGCGGCGCTGTTCGGGCTGGGCGGGCTGGGGCTGCTGGTGCTGCGCCGGCGCCGCGTGGCGCTGCTGCTGGCCGGGATCGCCGCCGCGCCGTTCGGCCTGCTGCTGGTGCAGAGCTACGGCGGCGAGGTCCTCATCCGCTGCTTCCTGTACGCCTCGCCCGTGCTGGCCCCGCTGGCCGCGGTCGCCCTGCGCCGGGCGCTGGCGGCGGCGCGCCACCGGGTGCGCGGGCGCGCGGGCGCCGCCGCGCGGCGGGTGCCCGCACCGCTGGCGCTGGTGCCGCTGCTGCTGGCCGCGTGCCTGGTGCTGGTCTTCGACCGCGGCCTGAACGTCTCCTTCGAGCGCACCCCGCCCGGTCAGGCGCTGGCCGCCTCGCGCGTGTACGAGCTGGCCCGCCCCGGCGACACCGTCGGGCTGCCCGGCGGCAGCGGGCTGACGCCCTACCTGCGCATCACCGACGTCGGCGTCGACTACCTGGACGCCGACACCTGCGCGGACGGGCCCACGGCGCAGTGCGTGCCGCAGGGGCCGCCGCGGTTCCTGATGGTCACCTCCACGCAGGACCGCTACGGCCGGCTCCTGCAGCATCGCGACGCCGGCTGGGTGTGGGAGCTCGCCGAGCGCTGGAGCGCTTCGGCCGGGTACGTCGTGCTGCTGCGCACCCCCACCGCGTGGCTGCTGGAGCGCACCGAGCCGGTCGCGGCGCCCGCCGCACCGGCAGCCGCTGCACCCGCGGAACCCGCGGCACCGGCGCCCGCCGCACCCGTCGCGCCGGCGCCCGCACCCGCCGCACCCGCGCCGGCCGAGGGGGTGGCGCCGTGATCGCCGCCCTGTCCGGCTGGCTCGGCGTCGCCCTGCTGGTGGCCGCCGTGTGCTGCGCCGTCGCCGCGGACGCGCTGCGCCAGAGCGGCTCGGTGCTCGGGGGCACCGGCGCGCGGCCGGCGGTGCGACGGTGCAGCCGGGCGGCGCTGGTGCTCACCGCGGCCGCCGCCGTCTCCGTGCTGGTGCGCTTCGCCGACGCCCTGGTGCTCTGAGGAGCACCCCGCTCGCCACGCGCGAGGACCCCGGCGCGCCGGACCCCGTGGTGGGGTCCCGCGCGCCGGGGTCCGTGGTGACCGGGCCGTGGTGACCGGGTCGCGGCGCCCGCCGCCTCAGCGGCCGCCGCGCCAGCGGCCCGCCGCGTACAGCAGCGGGCCCACCGCCATGCCGGCCAGTTCGCGCACCAGCAGGTCGCGCGCGCGCACCGCGTCGTCCCCGGCCGCGCCCGGGGACGCGCCCCCGGACGCACCGGCCGGCAGGGCCCCGGCGGCGGAGCTGCCCGAGGCCGCGCTGCCCGAGGCCGCGCTGCGCGAGGCGCTGCCCACCCGCGCCAGGCGCGCGGCGCCGTGCGGGGCGCTGCGCAGGAAACCGGCGCGGGTGCGCGGGTCCAGCAGGTGCTTGGCGTAGAACGCCGTCAGCCCCGAGCCGTAGCCGTACATCTGCCGGCGCAGGCCCTCGACGTCGGCGCGGTGGTGGTGCCACACCACCGCGGCCGGTTCGTGGGAGATCGCGCGCCCGGCCTGCAGCACCCGCACGAACGCGTCCAGGTCCTCCCCGCCGCGGCTGGGCGAACCCGCCCCCAGGGCCTCGTCGAAACCCCCCAGGTCCCGCATCAGCGCGGTGTCCAGCGCGAAGTTCGCCCCCGTGCCGAACACCCCGGCGGCGTACGGGTACATCGGGTCCTGCAGGCGCTGCCCGGCCAGGTCGTACAGCCGGTGCGGGCGCACGTCCGCCCACGGCACCCGGCGGTCGAAGTACGCCTCCGGGGCCGTGCCGATCCCGGCGGTGGCCACCAGCCCGGTCACGCACCCCACGTCGGCGCGGCGGTCGAAGCCGCGCACCAGGCCGTGCACCCACCAGGGGTCCACGTGCACGTCGTCGTCGGTGAAGGCCAGCACCTCGCCCGTCGCCTCGGCCAGGGCGCGGTTGCGCGCGCGCGAGAGCCCCGGGCGCGGTTCCACCACGTAGCGCACCCGCGCGTCCTGCTCCGCCGCGCGGGCCACGACGTCGCGCGTCGCGGTGCCCGCCGGGGCGTTGTCCACCACGAGGACCTCCAGCGGCCGGTACCGCACCGCCCGCAGCCGCTCCAGGCACCCCCGCAGGTCCTCGGGCCGCTCCCGGGTGCACACCGCGACCGTCACCCGCCGCGCCTGGGCGACGTCGCGCAGCCGCTCGGCCGCCGCCGCGGGCGCCGGGGGCGGCAGTTCCGCGCGCACCCGCCGGAACAGCTCCTCCACGGAGGTTCCCGCCTCCAGCGCCCCCTGCACGTAGCCGAGCGGTTCGCCGTGCTCGCGCACCAGCAGGCGGTACGAGCGCGCGCCGCGGGTGGGCCGGGGCAGCTGCGCCGGCACCTCCGCCACGTCCAGCTCGCCGCACCACACCGGCAGCTCCAGGACCCGCTCCGCCGGCGTCGCCTCAGCCACGGCCGCCCACCCCCGCCAGCGCCGGCGCCGGCGCGGGCGCGGCGGCGCCCCGTGGGGGCGGGGGCGCGCGGCGGTGCGGGGTCGCGTGCGGGCCGGGCG
>NZ_JBJLSG010000121.1:0-15194 GCF_050871925.1 Kineococcus gurbantunggutensis | reverse complement strand
GCTGGCGGGCGGACGACGAGCCCGCCCTCCCGCGCCGCGCCGGGCGGCGGGGGGGCGCGGGCGGGCGCCGCCCCCCCCCCCCCCCCCCCCCCCCCCCCCCCCCCCCCCCCCCCCCCCGGGCCGGGGGCGCCGGGCTAGGGGCGTCGGGTCGAGGGGGCCGGTGCCGGCCCCCGCTCAGGGCTGGCGGCGCTCCAGGCGCCAGGCCGCGGCGTCGTCCAGGGCGGCGGGGGCGCCGTCGCGGCTGAGCAGCACCAGGCGGTCGTGCAGGCGCGAGGTGCGGCCCTGCCAGAACTCCACCTCCGCGGCGCGCACGAGGTAGCCGCCCCAGTGCGGCGGGGCGGGCACGTCGTGCGGGGAGCCGGTGTCGGGGAAGCGCCGGCGCAGCTCGGCCTCGCGCGCGTGCAGCTCGGCGGCGGAGGCGATCGGCTGCGACTGCTCGCTGGCCCACGCCCCGATCCGCGAGCCGTAGGGCCGGGAGGCGAAGTACGCCTCCGTCTCCGCGCGCGGGACGACCTCGGCGCGCCCGCGCACCGCCACCTGCCGGTGCAGCCCGTGCCAGGTGAACAGCAGCGCCACCCGGGGGTCGTGCGCGATGGCGGCGGCCTTGCGCGAGCGCTGGTTGGTGTAGAGGACGAACCCGCGCGCGTCCACGCCCTTGAGCAGCACCGTGCGCGCGGAGGCGCCGTCGGGGCCGGTCGTGGCCAGGGTCGTGGCGTTGGGCTCGGGCACGTCCGCCGCCACGGCTTCGGAATACCACGCCCGGAACTGCTCCAGCGGGGTGGCGGCCAGGTCGGTCTCGTCGAACGAGCGCTCGCCGTAGTCCACGCGGCGCTGTGCGGGGTCCTCCACGCGCCCCACCCTAGGCGCGCCGCGCGCGCCTCCGGCCGGGGCGGCGCCGAGGTGCCGCCCGGCGGGGGCGGCCGTAGCGTGACCGGCGGGGGCGAGGAGCCGCCGCGAGCAGCGCCCACCCGGGCCCGGCCCGGTGGGCAGGACGGAGCGGATCGAGCGTGGACGTGACGCAGAAGGCGCGGGAGAAGGCGCGCGGGGCCGTGGCCTCGGCCGTGGGGGCCGCCGCGCGCGTGCTGCCCGGTCACCTCGGTCAGCAGGGCGGCGAGGGCCCGGCCCGGCAGACCCTGACGATCGCCCGGCCGGCCGCCGAGGTGCTGGCCGCCTGGCGCGACCCGGAGGTGGTCTCGCGCCTGCTGGGCGACGTGGCCACCGCGCGGGCCGGGGCCGACGGGCGCTGGACCCTCACCCCCGCCGCCGGCGAGGCGCTGCGGGCGCGCCCGGTCGAGGTCGACGGCGGGCTGGAGCTGCGCCGCGCCGAGGACGGGGGCCCGCGCGCGCCGCAGGAGGACGTGCGCGACAGCGAGGACGACACCGAGGGCGGGCGCACCGGCGAGCAGCCGGGGCAGGGCGGGGACGAGGACGTCCTGCTGCGCGTGAGCACCCGCCCCGCCCCCGGCGAGCTGGGCACCGAGGTCACCTGCGAGGTGGCGCGCGAGCTGAGCGCCGGGGTCGGCGGCGTGCCGTTCACGCTGCTGTACCGGTTGCGCGCGCTGCTGCTGACCGGTGAGGTGCCCACCATCGAACCGCAGCCCGCCGCCCGTGAGGAGGAGCGCTGATGCGCGCGCTGGTGTGGAACGGCGTGAACGACCTCGCCGTGGAGACCGTCCGGGACCCGGGCGTGATCAACCCGCACGACGTCGTGCTCGACGTCACCCTGACCGTCACCTGCGGCTCGGACCTGCACTTCATCGACGGGTACCTGCCCGGCATGCGCTCCGGGGACGTGTTCGGCCACGAGTTCATGGGCGTGGTCGCCGAGGTCGGCCCGGAGGTCGAGCGGCTCAAGGTGGGCGACCGGGTCGTGGTGCCCTCGTTCATCGGCTGCGGGGAGTGCTTCTACTGCACCCGCGACATGTGGTCGCTGTGCGACACCACGAACCCCAACGCCGCCCTGCAGCAGCCGCTGATGGGGTTCCCCACCGGCGGGATCTACGGCTACACCCACCCCTTCGGCGGGTACGCCGGCTCGCACGCGGAGTTCGTCCGGGTGCCCTTCGGCGACGTGAACTGCTTCCCCGTGCCCGAGGGCGTCAGCGACGTGCAGGCGCTGTTCACCTCCGACGCCGTCCCGACGGGCTACACCGGCGCGGACTACTGCGACATCACCCCCGGGGACACGGTGGCGGTGTTCGGCGCCGGCGCCGTCGGCCTCATGGCCGCCGCCAGCGCCAGGCTGCTGGGCGCCGAGCGCGTCATCGTCGTGGACCGCCTGCCCGAGCGGCTGGAGCTGGCCCGCACGCGCGTGGGCGCCGAGACGGTCGACTACTCGCAGGTCGACAGCGTGCAGGAGGTGCTGCGCGAGGCCACCGGCGGGCGCGGGCCCGACGCCGTCATCGAGGCCGTGGGCATGGAGGGGCACGGCACGGGCGTGCAGGAGGCCTACGACCGCGCCAAGCAGGCGCTGCGGCTGGAGACCGACCGGGCCACCCCGCTGCGCGAGGCGATCCTGGCGTGCCGCAAGGGCGGGGTCGTGGCGGTGCTCGGCGTGTACGGGCTCACCGACAAGTTCCCCATGGGCGTGGTCCTCAACAAGGGCCTGACCATCCGCGCCTCGCAGCAGCACGGCCAGCGCTACGTCCCGCGGCTGCTGCAGCACATCGCCGACGGCGAGCTGGACACCAGCTTCCTGGCCACGCACGAGATGCCGCTGGAGGACTCCGTGCGCGGCTACGAGATGTTCAAGGAGAAGCAGGACGGCTGCCTGCGGGCGGTCTTCCGCCCCTGAGCGGCGCGCCGCCGACGCCACCCACACCACCGCAGCACCCCGCGAGAGGAGCACCATGACCACGCCCAGCCAGGAGCCCGGCAGCCCCGCCGCCGCCGAGTCGCCCACCGAGAACGGCTACGGCAACGACACCGGTTTCGCGCTCGAGGCCGAGGAGGCCGACGAGAGCACCGGCCCCGGCTCGGGGGCCGACACCTCCGGCGACAGCTCCGGCGACGCTACGAGCGGGCAGCAGCCCGGCGAGCACAGCGGGTCCTGAGCCCGCGCGGCGCGCGCCCCGGTCCCCGCCACGGCGCGGGGGCCGGGGCGCGCGCCGTTGACCGGCCGGGGCCGCTGTGGCACCCTCTGCGGAAAGCGCATTCCAGCTCGAGGGGGAGCCCGCCCGTGGACACCGCACGCCTCAGCCTGAACCAGATCACCGTCAACTCCTGGTCCCTGGAGCAGGCCGTCGCCGGGTGCGAGCGGCACGAGGTCGGTGCGATCGCCCTGTGGCGCGACAAGATCGCCGCCACCGGCCTGCAGCACGCCGCCCGCCTCGTGCGCGACGCGGGCCTGCGCGTCAGCTCCGTGTGCCGCGGCGGGATGTTCACCGACCCCGGCGCCGACCCCGCCGCCGTGCTGGACGACAACCGCCGCGCCGTGGAGGAGGCCGCCGAGCTGGGCGCCGACGCCCTCGTGCTGGTCTGCGGGCCGCTGGTGGACCGCGACCTGCCCGCCGCCCGCGCCCGCGTGCGCGACGGCGTCGCCGCCCTGCTGCCGCACGCCGCCGCCGCCGGCGTGCGCCTGGCGATCGAGCCGCTGCACCCGATGATGATCGGCGTGCGCTCCGTGGTCGTCTCCCTCGGCCAGGCCCTCGACCTCGTCGAGGAGCTGGAACCGGCCCACCCCGGCTCCCTTGGCGTCGTCGTCGACGCCTACCACGTGTGGTGGGACCCGGCCCTGGAGCAGCAGCTGCAGCGCGCCGCCGGCAAGGTGCTCGGCTACCACGTCTCGGACTGGCTGCCCGCGACCACCGACCTGCTGCTGGACCGCGGCGTGATGGGCGACGGCCTCATCGACCTGCCGGGGCTGTCCGCGCAGGTCGCCGCCACCGGTTTCGACGGCCCCGTGGAGGTCGAGGTCCTCTCCGCGCGCTGGTGGGGCGAGGACCCCGACGACGTGCTGCGCCTGGTGCGCAAGCGGTTCGAGGAGTGCGTCTGAGCGCGGGCGCCGGCGTGCCGGGCGTCGAGGCGTTCCCCGGCGCGGTGGGCCTGTCCGCGCTGCGCGTGTACGACTGGCCCGCCGCCGACGGCCTGCGCGGCGGTTCCCCGCACCTGCACACCGCCTCCGCCGAGGGCTACGCCGTGCTCGGCGGGACCGGTGCGGTGCAGACGCTCTCGGCCGCCGGGTACGCCGAGCACCCCCTGGCCGCCGGCGCGCTGCTGTGGTTCACCCCCGGCACCGTGCACCGGCTGGTGAACACCTCCGGCGACCTGCGCCTGCTCGTCGTCATGCAGAACGCCGGGCTGCCCGAGGCCGGCGACGCCGTGCTCACCTTCCCCGCCGACGTGCTCGCCGACCCGGGCGCCTACGCCGCCGCCGCCCGCGCCGGCACCGAGGAGGAGGCGCGCCGGCGCCGCGACCTGGCCCTGGCCGGGTACGCGCACTGGTGCGAGCGCGTGGCCGCCGAGGGCCCCGGCGCCCTGGCCGACCTGCACGCCGCCGCCGCCCGCCTGGTCGCCCCGCGCGCCGGCGGCTGGCGCGAGCTGTGGCGGCAGCGGCCCCTGGCCCAGGCCGAGCGCACCGGCGAGCACCTCCACGCCCTCGCCGCCGCCGACCCCGCCCACCTGGCCGGCGCCCGCGTGCTGAGCGCCGACGCGGTGCCGGGGGAGCGCTTCGGCATGTGCGGGCGGCTGTCGGTGTGGGACCTCGACGGGGCCCGCGAGGCCTGAGCGCGGGCAGTGCGCGCAGGTGGTCCCGCCGGGGACTGGCCCGCCCCGGCGCGCCCCGGTAGACAACGGGCATGCGCATCGACCTGACGGGGAAGACCGCCGTGGTGACCGGCTCGTCCCAGGGCATCGGCCTGGCCGTCGCCCGCGGCCTGGCGGCGGCGGGCGCCGCCGTCGTGCTGACCGGGCGCTCGGAGGAGCGGCTGCGCGAGGCAGCCGGCACCGTGAACGGCCAGGCCCGCTGGGTCGCCGCCGACCTCACGAGCGAGCAGGGCACCGCCCGCCTTCTCGAGGCCGTCCCCGCCGCCGACGTCCTGGTGAACAACCTCGGGATCTTCGGCGCCGCGGACCCGCTGACCATCGACGACGACGAGTGGCGCCGCTACTTCGAGACGAACGTGCTCACGGCCGTGCGGCTCACCCGGCACTACCTGCCCGGGATGGTCGAGCGCGGCTGGGGCCGCGTGCAGTACGTCTCCAGCGACTCCGCCGTCGTCACCCCGGCCGAGATGATCCACTACGGCGTCTCCAAGACCGCCCTGCTCGCGGTGCACCGGGGTTTCGCCAAGGCCGCCGCCGGCACGGGCGTCACGGTCAACAGCGTGCTGGCCGGCCCCACGCACACCGGCGGGGTGGAGGAGTTCGTCCGCCAGCTCGTGCCCGGCGACCTGCCGTGGGAGCAGGCGCAGCAGCGGTTCATGCGCGAGCACCGCCCGCAGTCCCTGCTGCAGCGGCTCATCGAGCCGGAGGAGATCGCGAACATGTGCTGCTACCTGGCCTCCCCGCTCGCCTCCGCCACCACCGGCGCCGCGGTGCGCGTCGACGGCGGCTACGTCGACGCGATCCTGCCGTGAGCACCGGGGAGGACCCCGTGGAGGGCGCCGCGGGGGACGCCGGGAAGGGCGCCGGGGAGCTGCGCGTGCCGCGCGTCACCCGCGGCTTCACCGGCCGGTGCCGCGAGCGCAGCGACGAGCTGCCGCCGGGCCAGTACCGCACCGAGGACTTCCCCGTCCTCTCGGCCGGGCCGACCCCGCGCGTGGACACCGCCGAGTGGCGCTTCAGCATCACCACCGAGACCGGCGGCTCGCACCACTGGGACTGGAACGGCCTGCACCGGCTGCCGCGCGTGGACGTCGAGACCGACCTGCACTGCGTCACCCGCTGGTCGAAGTTCGGCACCCGCTGGACCGGGTACCCCCTGGACGCGTTCTTCTCCTCCGTGAGCACCTCCGCCGAGCACGCCCTGGTGACCTGCTACGGCGGCTACACCACGAACCTGCCGCTGGCGGACCTGCTCGGCGGGCGCGCCTGGATCGCCACCGGCTGCGGCGGCGAGCCGCTGGCGCCCGTGCACGGCGGGCCCGCGCGCCTGCTCGTGCCGCACCTGTACCTGTGGAAGTCGGCGAAGTGGGTGCGCTCGCTGACCCTGTCCACCACCGAGCGGCTCGGGTTCTGGGAGAAGGCCGGCTACCACCCCCGCGGCGACCCGTGGCGCGAGCAGAGGTACGCGCTCTGAACGGCTGGCGCCCGGCCCGGGTCGCGGCGGTCCGCCCCGAGGGCGACACCGCCCGCACCCTCGTGCTGGAGGTCCCCGACTGGCCCGGCCACCTGGCCGGCCAGCACCTCGACGTGCGCCTGAGCGCCCCCGACGGCTACCGGGCCGTGCGCTCGTACTCCCTGGCGTCGGCCGCCACCGGGCCCGGCCCGGCCCGCCTGGAGGTGGGCGTGCAGGAGGTCCGCGACGGGGAGGTCTCCCCGTTCCTCGTGCACGAGGTGCGCCCCGGCGACGTGCTGGAGGTCACCGGCCCGCTGGGCGGCTGGTTCGTCTGGCGCCCGTCCGACCCCGGCCCCGTGCAGCTCGTCGGCGGCGGCTCCGGCGTGGTGCCGCTGGTGTCGGTCGTGCGCACCCACGCCGACGCCGGCTCGCCCGTGCCGCTGCGGCTGCTGCTCTCGGCGCGCACCCCCGCCGCCGCGATGCACCTGCCCGAGCTGCTGCACCGCGGCACCGCCCAGCCGGGCTTCTCCTTCGAGGCCGTGTGGACCCGGCGGGCCCCCGAGGGCGACCGGCGCCCGCCCGGCCGCCTGGACGCCGCCCTGCTGGCGCGCGCCGTCCTGCCCGCCGAGCAGGGGCCGACCTGCTACGTGTGCGGGCCCACCGCCTTCGTGGAGACCGTCGCGGACCTGCTGCTGGCCGCCGGGCACGGCGCCGGGCGCATCCGCACCGAGCGGTTCGGCTCCGGCGGCTGAGCCCGCACCGGCCCGGACGGTGGACCCGGCAGCGCCCGGGCGCGCACCATCGGTGCATGAGCGCGACAGCGGGCGAGGACGGGACCGTGGACGGGCACGCACCGGAGGGGGCCGGCACCGGCGCGCCGGTCGCCGAGCGGCTGCCCCTGCCGCACGCGGGCGGGCGCGCGGCCGAACCGTGGCGGCGGCGGGCGCTGGCGCTGCGCGGCAGCCTGCCGCAGCTCGCCCGCAACCCCGTGGTGGTCAGCGCCTCGACGGTGGCGGTGACGCTCGCGGCGCGCGTCGCGCTGGAGGTGGCCCGCCGGGCCCTCGCCGGGCCGGGCGCGCGCGGGCCGGTGCAGGTGGAGGTCTCCGGGCACGTCGTGCACCACGTCCACGTGGTGCAGCACCTGCACGTGGTGCACCACGCCTCCTCGCCGATCGGCTGGCCGGCCCTGTCGGCCCCGCCCCGGCGCTGAACCCGCCCGGGGCGTCCTGCGGCTGACCGGCCGCCGGCGGGGGAGCGGCCTCAGCCGAGCCGGTCCTCCGTCAGCCCGTCGCGCTCGCCGCCGAAGAACCCCTCCAGCACCGCGTCGAAGGTGGGCTCCTCCGGGTCGGTCGCGGCGAACAGCGTCATCGACGAGCGCAGCTTGGCCGCGTCCACCTCGCCGAAGACCGCCACCGGGTCCCGGCCGGGCAGGTCCAGCAGCACCCGGGCGCACTCGCGCAGCCGCTGCCCCAGCACCGGGTGCGCCAGGTAGGCCTGCGCCTCCGGCAGCCCGGAGACCGCGTACCGCTGCGAGGTGGGGCTGCTGCCCAGGCCGGCCACCTGCGGGAAGACCCACCACATCCAGTGCGAGGTCTTGCGGCCGGCGGCGATCTCGGCGAGGGCGCGCTCGTAGGTGCCCTCCTGGGCCTCGACGAAGCGCTGCAGGTCGAAGGGGTCGTCCACGGGCACCACCTTGCACCGGCGGCGCCCGGAGCACCCGCCGGGACGCGGTGCCGGTGCGGGGCGGCGGCTGGTGCGGCGGCTGGTGCGGCGGGCGGTGCGGCGCGGGACGCGGCGGCGTTGCGGGAGGATCCACCCCGTGAGCGAGGTCCCCGACGTCCGCATCCCCGCCGAGCTGCTGCCCGCCGACGGCCGCTTCGGCTCCGGCCCCAGCAAGGTGCGCCCCGAGCAGGTCGAGGCGCTGGTGCGCGCCGGGCGCACCGTGCTCGGCACCTCCCACCGCCAGGCGCCGGTGAGGTCCCTCGTGCGCCGCGTGCGCGAGGGCCTGGCGCGGCTCTTCGAGCTGCCCGAGGGGTACGAGGTGGTCCTCGGCAACGGCGGCTCCACCGCCTTCTGGGACGTGGCCGCCCTGTGCCTGGTGCGCGAGCGCTCCCAGCACCTGGTGCTGGGGGAGTTCTCCGCCAAGTTCGCCGGCGTCACCGCCGGCGCGCCGTTCCTCGCCGAGCCCGTCGTGGTGCGCGGCCAGCCGGGCACCCTGCCCCGGTCCACCGGCGTCGCCGAGGGCGTCGACGCCGTGGCCTGGCCGCACAACGAGACCTCCACCGGCGTGATGGCGCCCGTGCTGCGCCCAGAGGGGCCCGCCCCGGCCGACGGCGGGCCGCTGGTGCTGGTGGACGCCACCTCCGGCGCCGGCGGCCTGGCGGTCGACGTCTCGCAGACCGACGCGTACTACTTCGCCCCGCAGAAGTCCTTCGCCTCCGACGGGGGCCTGTGGCTGGCGCTGCTCTCGCCGGCCGCGCTGGAGCGCGCGCGGGAGGTGGCGGCCACCGGGCGGTGGGTGCCGCCGTCGCTGGACCTGCTCACCGCGGTGGAGAACTCGCGCAAGGACCAGACGTACAACACCCCCGCGGTGGCGACGCTGGTGATGCTGGCCGAGCAGGTGGAGTGGCTGCTGGCGCAGGGGGGCCTGGCGTGGGCCGCGCAGCGCACCGCGCGCTCGGCCGCCGTCGTCTACGGCTGGGCCGCCGAGCGGGAGTGGGCGGCGCCCTTCGTGGCCGAGGAGGCCGCGCGCAGCACCGTGGTCGCCACGATCGACCTGGACGCCTCGATCGACAGCGCCGCCGTGCAGGAGGTGCTGCGCCGCAACGGGGTCGTGGACGTCTTCCCCTACCGCAGCCTGGGGCGCAACCAGCTGCGCGTCGGGCTGTTCCCGGCCGTGGACCCCGAGGACGTGCGGGCCCTGACGGCGTGCGTGGACCACGTCGTGGAACGCCTCAGGAAAGCCTGACCTTCGTTTCCCGGAGCCACGAAGGAATGCCTCACCTGCCTTTTCGGGAATGACGTAGGAAAGGCGTTCCTTCGTGGCGGGGAATGCGGTGCGCCGTTATGGTCGAAGGCATGGCGACCGTGAACCTGGACCTGACCCCCATCCACCAGTGCTCCGTCAGCGGGTGCACCTTCAACGCGGACGTGTCCTGCCACGCCCCGACGATCACCGTGGGCGACCACGGCGCGAACCACTGCGGCACCTTCCTGGGCCTGCCCACCAAGCACCGCACGGCCCCCGACGGCCACGTCGGCGCCTGCCAGCTCGCCGACTGCCGGCACAACTCGGACCTGACCTGCCGCGCCGCCGCCATCGAGGTCGGCACCGCGGACGACGGCGCCACGAAGTGCCTGACCTACAGCGCGGCCTGAGGCTCCCGGTCCCCCGCCGCGCCCTGGGCCAGGGCTGAGCGCACCGCGTCCAGCTCCGGGGCCAGCGCGGCCGCCAGGGCGGGCTGCACGCCCCACTCGCGGCACAGCCCGTCGAACTCCGCCAGGTGCTCGGCGCGCGGTGCGGACCCCGTCCGCACCGCGCGCAGCATCGCGTTGCGCGGCGTGTGGGCGGAGTCGATGAACTCCACCACCTCCACCCGGTAGCCCAGCAGCTGCAGCACCAGCGCCCGCAGCGCGTCGGTGAGCACGTCCGCGAACCGCTCGCGTAGGATCGCGTGGCGCACCACCGGCCCGCGCTCGCCGGAGGCGGCGATCTGCCGCTGCACGTCGCGGTGGCAGCACGGCGCGGCCAGCACCAGCGGCGCCCCCCAGCGCACCGCCCGCGCCAGCGCCTCGTCGGTGGCGGTGTCGCAGGCGTGCAGCGCCACCACCACGTCCGGGCGCTCGCCCGGCGCGAACGGCTCGGCCGCGGCGATGGTGCCGCGCGCGAAGCCCAGCCCGTCCAGGCCCGCCTCGCGCGCCGCGCGCCGGCCGTGCTCCAGCACGTCCTCGCGCACGTCCACGCCGACCGTGCGCAGCTCGCGCCCGTCGGCGGCGGCCCGCTGCGAGAGCCACCGGTGCGCCGCGAACGTCAGGTAGGCGTTGCCGCAGCCCAGGTCCACCGCCCGCACCACCGGCCCGGCCTGCTCCAGCACCCCCGGCGCCAGCGGCGCGAGCTGGCGCACGAACGCCTCCACCTGCCGGCGCTTGTCGCCGCCGGCGCCCAGCACCCGGAACACCGGGTCGTCGGGGTCCACCAGGCGCTGCTTGGGGCGGTCGTGCGCCTGCGGGCCCGCCGGCGCGGCCCCCTCGCGCGCGGTGCGGTGCACCTGCGCCTCGCCCTTCTTCGTCACCCGCAGCTGCACCGTCTGCGCGGCCGTCTCCACGTGCCAGTTGCCGTGCGGCTGCGCCAGCAGCGCGTCCACGGCGCCGGCGGCCTGCGCGGCCGGCACGTTGCGGGTGCTCACCACCGGGCCGGTGCGGGCGGTGAACTGCAGGTGCGGGCCCGAGCGCAGCGCCACCGGGCGCACCTCCACCCGCTCGTGCTCAGGCGGCTCCAGCCCGCGCCGGCGCCCCGCCGCGACCGCCCGCACGAGGTGCTGCTCGTCCAGCAGCAGCGCGCGGACGTCGGACAGGGCGGTGGCCAGGTCGGTGGTGGGCACGCCCCCATTCTCCGCCCGCCGCGCGGGTGCCCCGGACCGCTCAGGCCGCGGCGACGTCGCGCTCGTCGCCGCCGTCGGGGGAGCGCACCGGCACCACGCGCAGGTGCGGGGTGGTGCGCAGGGAGTACGTGACCCGCACCTCCGCCCGGCGCAGCACGAGCACCGCGACCAGCACCGCCACCAGCCCCGAGGGGATCGAGCCCACCAGCACCGACCACTCCGGCCCGAAGCGGGTGCCGACCCAGCCCACGAACGGGCCGCCGACCACGGTGCCGCCCTGCATGAGCGACATGTACAGCGCCATCACCCGCCCGCGCACGCGCGGCTCGGTGCTCATCTGCACCGTCGCGTTCGCCGCGGTCAGCAGCGTCAGCGAGGACAGCCCCAGGAACGGCAGCACTACCAGGTACAGCCAGTAGCTGGGCATCACCGCCGAGACCGAGGCGGTCACCGCGAACGCCAGCGCCGCGCCGATGACCAGCCGCCAGCGCGGGCGCTCGCGCCGCGCGGCGACCAGGGCGCCCAGCAGCGAGCCGACCGCCAGCACCGTGCCGGCCACGCCGAAGGCCGCCGCGTCCCGGCCGAACTTCACGCTCGTGATGAGCGCGGAGGTGAGCTGGAAGTTCAGCCCGAAGGTCCCCACCACGCCCACCAGCGCGAAGACCGCCACCAGGTCCGGGCGCTCGCGCACGTAGCGCAGGCCCTCGCGCATCCCGCCGGTGCCCTTCGCGGGGCGCTCGCGGGGCACCGGGTGCGCCGGGCGCATCAGGTGCAGGGTGAGCAGCGGGGCCAGGAACGAGGCGGCGTTGATCAGGAACACCGGCCCGGTGCCGAACCAGGCGATGAGCAGCCCGGCCAGGCCGGGGCCGAGCAGGCGCGCGGCGTTGAAGGAGGCGGAGTTCAGCCCGATGGCGTTGGGCAGGTCCTCGGGAGGCACGAGCTGGCTGACGAACGTCTGGCGCACCGGGCCGTCGATCGCCGAGGCGCAGCCCAGCAGGGTCGCCAGGACGTAGACGTGCCACAGCCGGGCGGCGTCGGCCAGGACCAGCACCGCCAGCACCAGGCCGACGAGCATCATCGCCGCCTGCGTGGCCATGAGGGTGCGCCGCTGCGGGAAGCGGTCGGCGACCCAGCCGGCCACCGGGGCCAGCACGAGGATCGGGCCGAACTGCAGCCCGGTGGTGATGCCGCCGGCGGTGCCCGAGCCGTTCGTGAGGACCTGGATGACCAGCCAGTCCTGGGCCACCCGCTGCATCCAGGTGCCCGTGTTCGACACGATCGCGCCGGAGGCCCACAGGCGGTAGTCACGGTGCCGCAGGGAGCGGAAGGTCCGGTTCACTCCTCGACCACCGCGCGCAGCAGCCGGGCGGCCTCGGCCAGGGTGGCGCGCTCGCCCTCGTCCAGGCGGGCCAGGCGCTCGCCGAGCCAGGCGGCCCGGCGGGCGCGGGTGTCCTCGACGGCGGCGCGGCCGGCCGCGGTGGGGAGGACGAGGACCTGCCGGCCGTCGTCGGGGTGGCCGGTGCGCTCCACGTAGCCCGCCGCGGCCAGGGCCGCCACGGTGCGCGTCATCGACGGCGGGCGCACGTGCTCGGCCTCGGCCAGCTCGCCGGGGGTGCGCGGGCCGTGCACGTGCAGGTGGGCCAGGACGGAGAACTGCCCGTCGCTGAGGTCCTCCACGCTCTTCTGCGAGCGCAGCCGGCGGGCGGTGCGCAGCAGCGCGACGCGCAGGTCGACGGCGAGCCGGTCGAGGTCGTCGTCGCCGGGCCGCGCCGGCGGGGGCCCCGGCGGGGGTGCCGCCGAGGGGGCCGTCGAGGGCGCCGCGGGAGGGGCGGGGGGTGCTGCGGGGGGCGCCGGTGGGGCCGGTTCGGGGGTGGCGCTGGTCACGTCCACCACGCTACTCCTTAGCCAAGCTAATGACCACCGGCAACGATCCTGGCCCGCGCCACCGGTTCGCTACCGGGTTCCTCCACAGCGGGTTACAGTCAATGACGTTGAGTAGCTAGTTGGGGCCGGGCAGCACCGGCTGCCCGAGGACGGGAGCTGACGCGTGACGGGTTCTCCGACGACCTCGGTCCTGCGCACCGGTGCGGCGCTGCGCGCCGGCGCCCAGACCCCCCGCCTGGAGGGCGGGGCGACCCCGGACGTCCCCCTGGACGTCTCCCTCGACGTGGAGGCGGCCGCCCGCGCCAACCTCACCGCCGCCGTCCTGCGCGCCCAGCGCCGCTTCGCCGACTGCGCCGACCTCGCCGCCCTGGCCGAGGAGGTCGTCGACGAGATCCAGAGCGCCGGCTACGGCCGCGTGCTGCTGCTGGAGACCGTGGCCCGCTCGCGCCACCGCGAGCTGGAGGTCCTCGCCTCCCGCGGCGAGGCCGCCCCCGTGCGCGGCCGGCGCACCACCGGCGCCGACCTGGCCCGCACCGCCCCCGCCGCCGTCGTCGAGCTCGTCGCCGGCGACCCCCGGGCCCCGCGCCTGGCCGTGTGGGGCGCCCCCGCCCCCGGCAGCGCCCCGCTGGACCTGCTCGCCGGCGCCGCCGGCGCCGCCTGGTGCGCCGTGCGGGCCGCCCGCGACGCCCGGCGCTCCGCCGCCGACCTGGCCGCCGCCCAGCAGCTCCTCTCCGGCGCCGTGCGCCTGGCCGGGCTGGGCTCCTGGTCCTGGGACCCCGCCACCGGCCGCTTCACCCTCGACGACCGGCTGCGCGACGTGCTCGGCCTCGACCCCGCCGAGCCCGACCCCGACCTGGCCACCTGGCGCGAGCGCGTCCACCCCGACGACCGCGGCCCCTTCACCAGCGTGGGGGACCCCGCCGCCCGCACGGGGGGTGCCTCGGTGCCCTACCCCTTCCGGGTGCGCTGCGCCGACGGCAGCGAGCGCACCTTCCTGGGCACCAGCGTCCCGCTGGACACCTCCCGCTCCGGCGTCGTGCAGGGCCTCGTGCTCGACCTGGCCTCCGGGGACCGCTCCACCGGCGAGCTGGTGCGCCTGGCCCAGTGCGACTCCCTCACCGGCCTGGCCAACCGCGCCGTGCTCGACGTGCGCCTGGACGAGGCGCTGCGCACCGCCACCCCGACCTCCGCCGTCGCGCTCGTCCTGCTCGACCTGGACCGCTTCAAGCTCGTCAACGACACCCTGGGCCACCAGATCGGCGACGCCCTGCTGCGCCAGATCGCCGTGCGCCTGCAGCAGGCCGCCCCCGCCGGCTCCACCCTGGCGCGCCTGGGCGGCGACGAGTTCGTCCTCATGGTCCCCGGCGTCGACCGCCCCGAGTCCGCCGCCGTCATGGCCCACAACCTCATCCGGCGCCTGCGCGCGCCCGTGCTGCTGCCCGGCCTGCCCGAGCCGTTCGTGTGCACCTCCAGCGCCGGCATCGCCGTCGGGCACGAGGGCAGCGGCGACGAGCTGTTCCGCAGCGCCGACATGGCCCTGTACCGGGCCAAGGACGCCGGCCGCGACCGCGTCGCCGTCTACGACTCCGCCATGCGCGACGACGCCCAGGCCCGGCGCGAGGCCGAGCACAAGGTCCGCCGCGCCCTGCGCACCGACGGCCTGCGCGTGGTGTGGCAGCCCATCGTCGACCTGCGCGACGAGCGGCTCGTGGCCGCCGAGGCCCTCGTGCGCCTGCAGGACCCCGTCGAGGGGCTGCTGGAGCCCAAGGCGTTCGTCGACACCGCCGAGGACACCGGCCTCATCGTCGACGTCGACACCTGGGTGCTCGGGGAGGTGCTGCGCCAGCTCAACGAGTGGCGCACCGGGGGCAACGGCCTGCAGGTCTCCTTCAACGTCTCCGGCAAGACGCTGGAGCACCCCGCCTTCGCGCACCGCCTGGCCCACAGCGTGGAGAGCACCGGCGCCGCCGGCTCCAGCCTGCTGTGCGAGGTCACCGAGCGCACCCTGATCGACCTGTCCACCTCCACCCGCGCCAGCCTGGGGGAGCTGCGCAGCGTCGGCGCCCGCGTGGGCCTGGACGACTTCGGGACCGGGTACTCCTCGCTGTCCTACCTGGACCGCTTCCCGCTGAGCTTCCTGAAGATCGACATGAGCTTCGTGCGCCCCCTGGGCACCTCCCGGCGCGCCGCCGCCGTCGTCGAGGCCCTCATCAGCCTCGCCCACGCCCACGGCATGGTCGTCACCGCCGAGGGCGTGGAGACCCGCGAGCAGGCGCGCATGCTGCGCGACATGGGCTGCGACCGCGCCCAGGGCTGGCTGTTCGGCCGGCCGGTGGCCGCCGGCCTGCTGCCCCTCGCGCGCTGAGCGGCGCGCGCAGCGGCGCGGCGGGCGGGGGGGGGGGGGGGGGGGGGGGGGGGGGGGGGGGGGGGGGGGGGGGGGGGGGGGGGGGGGGGGGGGGGGGGGGGGGGGGGGGGGGGGGGGGGGGGGGGGG
>NZ_JBJLSG010000120.1:0-15386 GCF_050871925.1 Kineococcus gurbantunggutensis | reverse complement strand
TGACCGTCTCGCTGGTGATGTACTTGCGCAGCCGCGCCCGGCCCGCCTCGCGGGTCTCGGTGCCCACGCGCAGCTCCTCCTTGGAGCGCGTCATGGCGTCGTCGGTGTTCGGGCCGGAGGTGTCGTGGCCGGCGCCGCGCACGTCGGCGCCCGCGGTGCCGGTGGTGCCCGTGGTCCCCTCGGTGGCGTACCCGGTGGTGGTGTCCTGGGTGCCGACGGTCCCCGTGGTGCCCGTGGTCCCGGTGGTGCCCGTCGTGCCGGTGGTCGAGGTGCCCGAGGTCTCGGTGACCGTGCCGCCGGAGGAGGCGATGCCGTAGTAGGCGTACAGGTCGTCCTCGTCGCGCTCGGACAGCTCGTGGCCCGGGTCGTGGTGGGGCGCGTCCTTGACCTTGGCCTTCTCGAACGGCACGGTGAGGCGGTCGCCGCTGACCGAGGCCGAGTTCAGCGGGATGAGGGAGACGTTCGAGCCGAACAACCCCGTCTTGACGGAGACCCACTCGGGCTGGTTGGTCGCGTTGTCGAGGTAGACCTCGTCGACCTTGCCGATCTTGTCGCCGTCGTTGTCGTAGACGGTGGTGCCGTACAGCTCCTCGATGGAGTTCATCCCGGAGATCATCTCGTGTCCCTCCTGTTGGACCGGCTGGCTGGTTCCGCCAGTTCCTTGCCAACACCAGGGGTACCCGGGCGTCCCGGGCCCAAACGGGGGGCACCGGGGATTTCTCCGGACCGGCGGCCGGACCCGCGGCCGGACCCGCGGCCGGGCCCGCCTCTCCGGCCGCGCGCCGCCCGGGACGCTCACAGCGCGGCGACGCTCACAGCACGGCGTGGAAGAGGGGGACGAGGCGCTCGTCGTCCGTGAGGGCGCCGTGCTGGCCGACCAGGCGCAGGGTCTGCGGGCGCATGCGCACGGAGTCCACGACGGCCACCGGCTCGGTCATGACGGCCAGGACGTCGCCGATGCGGCCGGCGACGCGCTCCTCGACCGGGCCGAACCAGCCGGCGGCCACCGCCTCGGCGCGGGTGGCCACGCGCGCGGAGCCGTCCAGGCGCCGGGCCCAGGTGCGCGCGACGTCCGCGGCGGCGCCGGGCTCGGTGTACAGCTGCACCGCGCGCGGCTCGCCGCCGACGTGCCGCACGCCGGCGCGCAGCTCCGGCTCGTGGGCGAGGTCCAGGCGCCGGGCGGGGCCGACGTCGACCATGCCGTGGTCGGCGGTGACCAGCAGCAGGGTACCGCGCGGCAGCCGGCGGGTCAGCTCCGCGACGGCGGCGTCCACCCGGCTGAGCTCCTCGCCCCACTGCCAGGAGCCGACCCCCTCGCCGTGGCCGGTGGAGTCCAGCCGGCCCCAGTACACGTACGTCAGGCCCCGCGGGGTGGAGCGCACCGCCGTCACGGCCGCGTCGACGCGCGCCTCCAGGCGCTCGGGGGTGCCGACGAAGCGGCCGCCGCGCAGCGCCGCCTCGGTCAGGCCCGAGCCGTCGAAGTGCGGCGGGGCGACGCGGGTGACGGGCACCCCGGCCGCGGCGAGGGACTGGAACAGAGTGGGGTGCGGCTGCCAGCGGCGCGGGTCCACCGGCCCGTCCCACTGCAGCTGGTTCAGCAGCGCGTCCCGGTCGGGGTCGAGCACCTCGTAGCCGACCAGGCCGTGCGCGCCGGGCGGCAGGCCGGTGCCGAGCAGGCCCATGCTCGTGGCCGTCGTGGTCGGGAAGCCGGCGGTGAGGACGCGGTGCTCGCCCCCGGCGCGCCAGCGGCGCAGGGCCGGCGCGTGCCCGGAGCGCTCGCGCAGGGCCAGCTCGCCCATGCCGTCGACCAGCAGCAGGCACACGCGGTCGGCCGCGGGGAGCACCAGCTCCGCCCCCGCGGGCGCGGCGCCGGCGGCGGGGTCGACGCCGAGCGCCCGGGCGACGGCCGGCACGAGGTCGGCCAGGGTGTCGCGCCCGTAGGCGGGCACCGGCAGCGCCGGCAGCACCGGCGGCACCGGTGCCGCGACGGGTGCGCGCTCGGCGCCGCTCACCGCGAGGTGGCGGTGGACAGCGCCCGGGCGAAGTCCACGGCGGCGGCCACGGCGTCGGCCCCCTCCGCGGCGCCGGCGACGCGCACGGTGAGGTCGTCGCCGGTGAGGGTGCCGGTGTAGCCGTGGTCGGCCTCGCAGTCGGGGTCGGGGCAGCCGGCGGGCTCCAGGTCCACGCGCTGCACCGCGCCCCAGCTCAGGGTCAGGCTCACCTCGGCCGGCACGGCGCCGGGGCGGTGGTCGGCGGGGCGGGTGACGACCTGGGAGACCACCACGGAGGCCACGCGCTCCAGCGGCACGGACTCGGTGGAGCACACCGCGTACGGCTCGGGCGAGGTCTCGTCGGGGCCGTGGTCGTCGGCGTGGGCGACGAGCAGGCGCGCGGCGGTGGTGGCCAGCACGGTGACGTGGCGGCGCACCTCGTTGGCGTCGATGGTCGTCTCCTGGTGCACCAGGTGCGCGAGCACCTCCTCGCCGCCCAGGGCGGTGAGCAGGCTGTCGGCGACCAGCGCCGGGTAGTAGCCGGCGCGCTCCAGGTCCGTCAGCAGGCGCGGGGGCAGCTCGGGCTCGGGGGCGACGGCCTCGGCGCCGTCCGCGCCGTCCGCACCGCCGGTGCCGCTGGTGCTGGTGGTCGTGTGCCCGGACCGCCGGGGGTGGGTGCGCTCGCGCATCCCCCCATCCTCCCGCACCGCGGGCACCGCCGCGGCACGCCCTCGCGGGCGGCTCAGGCCGGCGCCGGCGCCACGTCGACGCGGTCGCGCCCGGCCGCCTTGGCCCGGTACAGGCGGCGGTCCGCCTCGCCGGTGAGGCGGTCCAGCAGCGCCGCGGGCACCCCGGCGGCCCGGCCCGCCCCGCTCCCCCCGCCCGGCGCGGGCGCGCGGGTCAGGGCCCCGCCGACGCTGACGGTCACGGGCGGCAGGCACGCCGCCGCGGACACCTCCCGGCGCAGCCGCTCGGCCAGCGGCGCCAGGTCCGCGGGGTCCTGCAGGGGCAGCACGACGAGCAGCTCCTCCCCGCCCAGGCGCACCAGGAGGTCCTGCTCGCGCACCGCGCGGCGCGCGGCGCCGGCCACCGCGACCAGCACGCGGTCGCCGGCGTCGTGGCCGAAGCGGTCGTTGACGGACTTGAAGCGGTCCACGTCGGCCACCAGGACGCCCAGCCACGGCGAGGCGGGCAGCGCCGCGGCGCGCTCGGCCAGGCCCCGGCGGTTGAGCAGGCCGGTGAGGGGGTCGTGCAGCGCCAGCCGGTCGGCGCGCGCCAGGGCGTCGTCCAGGCGGCGGCGCAGCACCGCCACGCACACCACGACGGTGGTGACGACGGCGAGGGCGCACGCGGCGCGGAAGCCGCGCTCGAAGGGGCCGCCCTCCGTGGAGCCGGCCAGGTGCGCCGCGCCCGGGACGGTCAGCGCCAGGTGCAGCGCGGTCCAGCGGGTGGCGGTGGAGCGCACGGGGGCGAACATCGCCGTGAACAGGGGCGCGACGACGAGGGCGACGGCGGCGCACTGGCGCACCTCGGCGTCGCCCACGCACGCGCCGGCGCCCCACACGGCGACGGTGGCCCACCAGCCCCACCACAGGGGCGCGGCCCCGGTGCGCCGGCAGCGGCGCACCGCCGCCGCGCCGGCCACCTGCGCGGCGGCGCCCACCGCCAGCAGCGCCGGGCCGCGGCCGGGCACGAGCAGGTCCGGCGCCAGCACCAGGCAGGCCAGGACCAGCAGGCCGAGCACGGGCGCGCAGACCGCGACGAAGGTCTGCGCGGCGGCGGTCTGCGTCCGGGTCGTCCCGTGCGGCGGGGGCACCCCGGGTGCATCGGCCCGCCGGGGGGCGCCCTGGAGGCGCGGGGCGCGCTCAGGTGGGCAGCGTGCGCCGGTCGGGGTCGGCCCGGTCCTGCGGCGGCGCCAGGGAGACGGTGGCCCCCAGCACGCGCGCGCCGCGCTCGGCGACGAGCACCGGCGACAGCCGCAGCTCGGCGATCTCGGGCAGGGCGTCGGCCAGGACCGCGACGCGGGCGACGACGTCCTCGAGGGCGTCGACGTCCATGACGGGGCTGCCGCGGTGGCCGAAGAGCTTCGGCGCCGCCTTCACCGAGCGCACCAGGTCGGCGACGTCGACGTCGGTGAGCGGGGGGATGCGGTAGGCCACGTCGCCCATGAGGTCGATCGGGTCGCCCTCGACGCCGAAGCTGACGACCGGCCCGAACAGCGGGTCCTCGGTGCTGCGCACCAGGCACGGCACGCCCAGCCCGGCCATGTGCTGCACCGCCAGGACCTCGGCGCGCTCGCCGAACACCTGGCGCATGTCCGCCACGGCCTCGGCCAGCGCCGCCGGGTTGGTGATGCCCAGCCGGATGCCGCGCAGGTCCTGGCGGCCGGCCAGCTCCTCGCCGACGGTCTTCAGCGCCACCGGCCAGCCCAGGCGCTCGGCGGCCGCGACGGCCTCGTCCACGCCGCGCACCTCCGCGCGCGCCAGCAGGTCGACGCCCGCCGCGCCCAGCAGCGCGCGGGTGCGCTCCTGGCCCAGCGTCAGCCCGTCGGGCGCGCCGGCCAGCGACTCCTCCACCAGGGCGCGCGCGGCGCGCAGGTCCACGCCGGGCGGGGAGAGCGGGTGGCCGCGGTCGCGGCGGCGCCACTGGGCGTAGCGCACGACGGCGGCCAGGGCGCGCACGGCGTCCTCGGGGGTGGGGTAGGAGGGCACCACGGGGGACTCCCCCGGCGCGGCGCCCGCGGCGCTCGCGGCGGCGGGGTCCTCGCCGGCGACCACGGCCCCCCCGCCGGCCCCGTCCCCGCCGCCGGCGACGGCGGCGGAGACGGTGCGGGTGCCCAGGAAGCAGGTGACGGTGGTCTTGGCGCCGGCGGCCGCGGTGCGGGCCACGGCGGCGGCCACCGCGGGGTCCGGCTCGGGGGTGGGCGGCACCCAGCTGGCCACGACGGCGTCGACCTCGGGGTCGGCGAAGGCGGCCTCCAGCGCGGCGGTGAACGTCCCCACCCCCGCGTAGGAGGGCACGGCGGTGGGCCCGTGCACGACCTGCAGGCCCCAGCTGACGCAGGCGTCGGCGGCCAGGGTGCCCAGGGCGTCGGAGTTGCCGACGATCGCCACCCGCGGCCCCTGCGGCAGCGGCTGGTGCACCGCGACCTGCGCGACGTCGAAGAGCTGGTGGACGTTCTCCACCCGGATGACCCCGGCCTGGCGCAGCATGCTGTCCACGGCCTCGAAGGGTGCGCGGGAGGCGCGCACGGCGTGCCCGGGCGGCACGCCGAAGCCGGAGGCGCCGGACTTGACGACCACGACGGGCTTCTTGCGCGCCAGGGTGCGCGCGACCCGGCTGAACTTGCGGGGGTTGCCCACGCTCTCCAGGTACAGCCCGACGGCGGCGGTGGCCTCGTGGTCCAGCCAGAACTGCATGAGGTCGTTGCCGGAGACGTCGGCGCGGTTGCCGGCGGAGACGAACGTGGACAGCCCCAGCCCGCGGCGCTGGGCGGAGGAGAGCACCGTGACGGCCAGGGCGCCGGACTGGCTGAACAGCCCGAAGCGGCCGGCGGGGGGCACCTGCCCGTACAGGGAGGCGTTCAGCCGCACCGCGGGGTCGGTGTTGAGCACGCCGTAGGAGTTCGGGCCGACCACGCGCATGCCGTTGGCGCGGGCGATGCGCACCAGTTCGCGCTGCATCTCCAGGCCCTGCGGGCCGGTCTCGGCGAAGCCGCTGGAGACGACGACCAGGCCGCGCACCCCGTGCGAGGCGCAGTCGGCGACGGTGGGCACGACGGCCGCGGCGGGCACCGCGACGACGGCGAGGTCCACCGGGCCGGGCAGGTCGCGCACCGAGCGCAGCACCGGCACCCCCAGCAGCAGCTCACCGGGCTCGGCGTCGGCGTTGACGGCGTGCACGGCGCCGGTGAAGCCGCCGTCGACGACGTCGGCGAGCAGGCGGTGGCCCACCGAGCCGGGCGTGCGGCTGGCCCCGACCACGACCACCGAGGAGGGCGTCAGCAGCGCCTGCACGCTGCGGGCCTCGGCGCGCTGCTCGCGCGCGCGCATCACGTCCACCGAGCGCTCGGTGGGGTCGATGTCGAAGGAGACCTCCAGCACCCCGTCGGAGTAGCCCTGGCGCACCTCGAAGCCGGCCTCGCGGAAGACGCCGATCATCTTGGCGTTCTGCGGCAGCACGTCGGCGGTGAAGCGGCGGATGCCGCGCTCGCGGGCGGCGGCGGCCAGGTGCTCCAGCAGCACCGAGCCCAGCCCGCGGCCCTGGTGGGCGTCGGAGATGTTGAAGGCGACCTCGGCCGCGCGCGGGGAGCCGGGCCGCACGGGGGCGGCGTCGAAGCGGGCGATGCCGACGATGTCCTCGCCCACGGTGGCCACCAGCGCGACGCGGTCGACGTGGTCGACGTTGGTGAAGCGCTCCAGGTCGCGCGCGGACAGCCGCGGCATGGGGGCGAAGAAGCGCAGGTACCGGGACTCCTCCGACTGCCGGGAGTGGAACGCCGCCACGAGGTCGGCGTCGGAGGGTCGGATGGGGCGGACGTGCGCGGTGCCCCCGTCGCGGAGGACCACGTCCGCCTCCCAGCGGGTCGGGTAGCCCACCGGCGGCAGCGGCACCATGGCCGCCACCCTAGTGGGGGACACGGGGCGGGTGCGCGAGGATGCGCCCGTGGAGCTCGGGGAGGTCCTGCGCCGGCGGCGCATGGTGCGCAGCTACGACGCGTCCCGCCCGGTGGGGCCCGCGGCGCTGGAGCGGGTGCTGGCGGCGGCGCTGCGCGCGCCCTCGGCGGGCAACAGCCAGGGCCGGGACCTGCTGGTGCTGCGCTCCCCCGCCGACCGGGCGGCGTTCTGGGAGCTGAGCGCCGGGGGGCGCCCGGGGCCGGCGGACGCGTGGCTGGCGGGGATGCGCACCGCGCCGGTGCTGGTGCTGGCGCTGGCCGACCCCGGCGCGTACGCGCGCCGCTACGCGCTGCCGGACAAGCCCGGCCCGGACCGCGACGCGGCGAGCTGGGAGGTGCCCTGGCCGGACGTGGACACCGGCATGAGCGCGCTGCTGGTGCTGCTCGCGGCCGTGGACGAGGGGCTGGGGGCGTGCCTGTTCGGGGTGCCCTCGGCGGCGCGCGGGGCGCTGCGCGAGCGCTTCGGGGTGCCCGCCGGGCACCGCTTCGTGGCCGCGCTGGCCCTGGGCCACCCCGCCCCGGGCGAGGCCTCGCGGCCCTCGCGCCGGCACCGGCGCACCCTGGCCGACAGCGCCCACGACGGGGCGTTCGGGGTGCCCTGGGGCGGCTAGGTCCGGGGGTGTCGGTGCCAGGCGGCAGGATGGAGGCCATGGCACGACGCACGTCCGCTCCCCCGCAGCCCGACGCCCCCGAACGCATCGTCGACATCGACGTCGAGCAGGAGATGCAGGGGGCGTTCCTGGAGTACGCCTACTCCGTCATCTACTCCCGGGCCCTGCCGGACGCGCGCGACGGCCTGAAGCCGGTGCAGCGGCGGATCCTCTACATGATGCAGGACATGGGCCTGACGCCCGAGCGCGCGCACGTGAAGTCCGCGCGCGTGGTCGGCGAGGTCATGGGCAAGCTGCACCCGCACGGCGACGTGGCCATCTACGACGCCCTGGTGCGCCAGGCGCAGCCGTTCACGATGCGCGTGCCGCTGGTGGACGGGCACGGCAACTTCGGCTCCCTGGACGCCGGCCCGGCCGCGCAGCGCTACACCGAGGCGCGCCCGGCGCCGGCGGCGCTGCTGATGACGACGGGGCTGGACGAGGACGTCGTCGACTTCGTGCCCAACTACGACGACCGGCTGAAGGAACCCGGCGTGCTGCCGGCGTCGTTCCCGAACCTGCTCGTCAACGGCGCCAGCGGCATCGCGGTCGGCATGGCCACCAACATGCCCCCGCACAACCTCGGCGAGGTCGTCGCCGCCGCGCGCCACCTCATCAAGCACCCGGACGCGGACCTGCCCGCGCTCATGCGCTTCGTGCCCGGCCCGGACTTCCCCACCGGCGGCAAGGTCGTGGGCCTGGAGGGCATCCGCGACGCCTACGCCTCCGGGCGCGGCACGTTCCGCACCCGCGCCACCGTGCGGGTGGAGAAGATCGGCCGGCGCCAGGGCCTGGTCGTCACGGAGCTGCCCTACGGGGTGGGCCCCGAGCGGCTGACGGAGAAGATCGCCGACAACGTCAAGGCCAAGCGCCTGCAGGGCGTGGCCGACGTGGTGGACCTGTCCGACCGCCGCCAGGGGCTGCACCTGGTCATCGAGGTGAAGAACGGGTTCGTGCCCGAGGCGGTGCTGGAGCAGCTGTACCGGCTGACGCCGATGGAGGAGACCTTCGGCATCAACAACGTCGCCCTCGTCGACGGCCAGCCGCGCACCCTGGGCCTGAAGGAGCTCCTCGAGGTCTTCATCGCCCACCGCCTCGACGTGGTGCGCCGGCGCACGGCGTACCGGTTGCGGCGCAAGGAGGAGCGCCTGCACCTCGTCGACGGCCTGCTCGTGGCGATCCTCGACATCGACGAGGTCATCGCGATCGTGCGCTCCTCCGACGACGCCGCGGCCGCGCGCACCCGCCTGACGCGGGCGTTCGAGCTGTCGGAGACGCAGGCCTCGTACATCCTCGACATGCAGCTGCGCCGGCTGACGAGGTTCAGCCGCATCGAGCTGGAGCGCGAGCAGGCCGAGCTGAACCGGCAGATCGCCGAGCTGCGCGCGATCCTGGCCGACGACGGCCGGCTGCGCCGGCTCGTCAGCGACGAGCTGGGCCAGGTGGCCGCCGAGCACGGCTCGCCGCGGCGCACCGTGCTGCTGACCTCCTCCGGCCCGGCCACCGGCGCGGCGGTGCCGCTGGAGGTCGCCGACGACCCGTGCACGGTGCTGCTGTCCTCCACCGGGTTCCTGGCGCGCACGGCGTCGGGCGAGCCGCTGGGCACCGAGGGCCGCCGCACCCGGCACGACCTGGTGGTCTCCACCGCACCGGCCACCGCGCGCGGGCACGTGGGCGTGGTGACCTCCGCCGGGCGCCTGGTGCGCCTGCCGGTGCTGGACCTGCCGGTGCTGCCGGAGACCAACGGGCGCCCCACGCTCTCGGGCGGCACGGCCGTGAAGGAGTTCGTCACCCTGGCCAAGGGCGAGCGCGTGCTGGGGCTGGTGCCGCTGCCGGTGGCCGGGGTGGAGGACCCCGACGACCCCGGGTTCGCGCTGGCCACCGCCACCGGCGTCGTCAAGCGCCTGGTGCTCGAACCCCTGGGCAACCGCGAGGAGGTCGAGGTCATCGCCCTGAAGGACCTCTCCGCGCGCCGGAAGGACGAGGTCGTCGCCGCGGTGCAGCTGCGCACCGGCGAGGAGGACCTGGTGCTCATCACCTCCGACGCGCAGCTGCTGCGCTTCAGCGCCTCGCTGGTGCGCCCGCAGGGCCGCGGCGCGGCCGGGGTGGCCGGCGTCCGGCTGGGCCCGGGCGCGAGGGTGCTCTCGATGACCGCCGTGGACGCCGACGACGCCGAGGCGGTCGTGGTGACGGTGGCCGGGGACTCCGGGGCGCTGCCGGGCACGCAGCTCGGCTCGGCGAAGGTGACGCCGCTGTCGGAGTACCCCTCCAAGGGCCGGGCCACCGGCGGGGTGCGCTGCCACCGCTTCGCCCGCGGCGAGGACGTCCTGCTGCTGGCGTGGGCCGGGCACGGGCCCGCGGAGGCCGCCACGCCCACCGGCACGGCGGTGGCGCTGCCGGAGGTGCCCGGCCGGCGCGACGGCTCGGGCACGGCGCTGGACAAGCCGGTCGCCGCGATCGCCGGGCCGCCGCTGCTGTGAGGCGCCGGCGGGCGCGGCGCCGCCCGCGCCCGCCGGCCTGCGGGTGCGGGCGCGGCGCGCACCTGCTCGGATGAGGCGGTGCCCGTCGAGCCGCGGCGGGCCGGGTCGGGACGGAGCGGACGTGGGCAGCGCGGGCACGGGCGGGGCGGGTCGCAGCGAGGGCAAGGACTTGGGGGCGGTGGAGCCCTGGGCCGTGCGCGAGGGCGAGCTGGACGTCTCGGCGCTGGAGCGCACCGAGTCGCTCTTCGCCCTCTCCGACGGCCGGGTCGGCGTGCGCGGCTCGCTGGACGAGGGGGCCCCGTGCGGCAGCCCGGGCACCTACCTCAGCGGCGCGTTCGAGCTGTGGCCCCTGACGTACCCGGAGTACAGCTACGGCTACCCGAAGGTGGCCGAGCGCCTCGTCGCGGTCCCGGACCCCACCCTCGTGGAGCTGTTCGTCGGGTCCGAGCGCTTCGACGTGCGCACCGGTGAGCTGCACGAGCACGAGCGCACCCTGGACCTGCGCGCCGGCACGCTGCTGCGCGAGGCGGAGTGGACCTCCCCCGACGGCGCCCGGGTGCGGGTGCGCTCCGAGCGCGTGGTGCCGCTGGAGCGGCCCGGGCTGGTGGCCGTGGACTACCGGGTGAGCACCGTGGGCGGGGCGCGCGAGGTGGAGGTGCGCTCGGCGGTGGTGTGCAGCGCCGAGCTGCACGAGCCGGTCGTCGAGGCCCGCGCCCGCGGCGGCAGCGTGCGCCAGCGCACCGACGGCAGCGCGCAGGCGGTGGCGGCGCTGGTCGACCACGACGTCACCGGCCCCGCCGACACCGAGGTGCACACCCGCACCACGAGCGACCGGCTCGTCACCGTCGCCCGCGCGCGCCTGGAACCCGGGCAGGAGCTGCGCGTGGTGAAGGTCGTGGCGATGGGCTGGGCCTCCATGGTGGACCGCGAGGAGCTGCTGCAGGACCTGCGCACCACCCTGGACGCGGCGCTGCGCGACGGCTGGGAGCACCTGGCGGCCGAGCAGCGCGCCGTGCTCGACGCGTTCTGGGAGCACGCCGACGTGCGCGTGGACGGCGACGAGCAGCTGCAGCAGGCGGTGCGCTTCGCGCTGTTCCACGTCCTGCAGGCCGCCGCGCAGGCCACCGACCGCGGCATCCCCGCCAAGGGCCTGACCGGGACCGGCTACGACGGGCACACCTTCTGGGACACCGAGGTGTTCGTCATGCCGATGCTCAACCACGTCTGGCCGGAGGCCGCCGCCGAGGCGCTGCGCTGGCGGCACGCGATGCTGCCGGCGGCCCGGGAGCGCGCCCGCGAGCTGGGCCTGGCGGGGGCGACGTTCCCGTGGCGCACCATCACCGGGCGGGAGAGCTCGGGGTACTGGCCGGCGGGCACCGCGGCCGTGCACCTGAACGCCGACATCGCCGACGCGGCCGTGCGGTACGTGCACGCCACCGGCGACGAGGACGCCGCCCGCGAGCTGGTCACCGACCTCGTCGTGGAGACCGCCCGCACCTGGGTGGTGCTGGGCCGCGAGGACGAGCGGGGCCGCTTCCACGTCGACGGGGTCACCGGCCCCGACGAGTACAGCGCCCTGGTGGACGACAACGCGTACACGAACCTCATGGCGCAGGCGAACCTGCGCGCCGCCGTCGACCTGGCCGGCCGCTTCCCCGAGCGCGCCGACGCCCTGGGCGTCACGCCGGAGGAGGTCGCGGACTGGACGCGGCTGGCCGACGCGGTGCACGTGCCGCGCGACCCGGCCACCGGCGTGCCCTCGCAGGACGAGGGCGCCACCCAGCGCAAGCGGTGGGACTTCGAGGCCACCTCGCTGGAGCAGTACCCGCTGGCCGACCACTTCCCGTACTTCAGCCTGTACCGGCGCCAGGTCGCCAAGCAGGCCGACCTCGTGCTGGCGCTGCACCTGCGCCCGGACGCGTTCACGCCGGAGGACAAGCGCGCCGCGTTCGAGTACTACGAGGCGCTGACGGTGCGCGACTCCTCGCTGTCGGCGTCGGTGCAGGCCGTCGTCGCCGCCGAGGTCGGCCACCTGGACCTGGCCGCGGACTACGCGCACGAGGCGGCGTTCGTGGACCTGCACGACCTGCGCGGCAAGACGCGCGACGGGCTGCACATCGCCTCCCTGGCCGGGGCGTGGCAGGCCCTGGTCGCCGGCTACGGCGGCATGCGCGACGCCGACGGGCGCCTGGCGTTCGCGCCGCGCCTGCCGGAGGGCCTGGAGGGGCTGTGCTTCCGCACCCGGCACCGCGGCTCCTGCCTGGAGGTGCGGGTGCGCGCCGACGGCGAGGGCCAGCGCGCCACGTACACCGTCGTCAGCGGCGGTCCGGTGCAGACCAGCCACCACGGCGAGGAGTTCACCGTGGACCTGGACGCCCCGCGCACCTTCGACGTCGCCGCGCTGGAGCCGCTGCCGCGGCCCTCCCAGCCGCGCGGGCGCGACCCGCGCGAGGTGCGCGCCCGGGCCGGCTCGGTGCGCTGAGCGCGCCGCCCGCGCGGGCGGGCGGGCGGCGTGTGAACTCCGTGTTGCGCGGGGCCGACGCGCCGGGCGCGCGACTGGCCGCCGGGGACGGACAGGAGTAGGCCTGCTCGGCATGGCCGAACCCGACCTCCAGCACCCCCCCGCCGCGCCCGGGCGCGAGCCCGCGCAGCCCGACGGCACCTACCTGGCCTCCCTGCTCGCCGGCGTCGAGCGGGCCGCGGCCGGCGCGACCCCCCTGGGCAGCGAGCACGCCGGCGCCCCCGCCGCCGCGCTCGACGCCACCGAGGCCGCCGTGGAGGCGCTGCGCGGGGACCTGCTCGCGCTCAGCCGCGCCCTGCACGCCCACCCCGAGGAGGCGTTCGCCGAGCACGCCTCGGCGCGCGCGGTCGCCGACCTGCTCGCCGCGCACGGCGTCCGGGCGCAGGTGGGCGTGCACGGGTTGGACACCGCGCTGCGCGCCAGCGTCAGCGCCGGGCGGGGCCCGACGGTGGCGGTGCTCGCCGAGTACGACGCCCTGCCCGGCATCGGGCACGGCTGCGGGCACAACGTCATCTGCGCCGCCGCCGTCGGCGCGTTCCTCGGGCTGGCCTCCGCGCTGCGCTCGGGCGCCGCGGGCGGCACCGCCGTGCTGCTGGGGACCCCCGCCGAGGAGGGCGGCGGCGGCAAGGAGACGATGGCCCGCGACGGCGCGTTCGAGGGCGTGGACGCCGTGGTCATGCTGCACCCCTTCACCTACGACGTCGCGGTGCAGCCGTTCCTGGGGCGGCGCCAGGTGCGCGCGACGTACCGGGGCGTGGCCGCGCACGCCTCCGCGCAGCCGTTCATGGGCCGCAACGCCCTGGACGCCGTGGTCGCCGGCTACCAGGGCATCGCGATGATGCGCCAGCACATCTCCCCCGCCGACCGCGTCCACGGCATCGTCCTGGACGGCGGGCAGCGCCCCAACGTGGTGCCCGAGCGGGCCAGCGCCGAGTACTACGTGCGCTCGGCCGAACCGGCCACGCTGGCGGACCTGTGCGCGCGGGTGGAGGCGGTCCTGGTGGCCGCGGCGGCGATGACCGGGTGCGGGTACGAGCTGGAGTGGGACCGGCAGCCGGCGTACCTGCCGATCCGGGCGAACCTGGAGCTGGCGGCGCGCTGGACGGCGCACCAGCGCCGGCGCGGGCGCACCGCGCTGCCGCCGGGGGTGGTGCCGGAGAACCTGTCCGGCTCCACCGACCTGGGCAACGTCAGCGTGCGCGTGCCCTCCATCCACCCGATGGTCGCCATCGCCGACCCGGGGGTGTCCCTGCACACCAGCGGCTTCGCCGCGGCCGCCGGCGCGCCCTCCGGCGACGCCGGCGTCCTGGACGGCGCGGTGGGGCTGGCGCTGACCGCGCTGGACGTGCTGGCCGACCCGGCCCTGCTCGCCGCCGTGCGCGCGGAGTTCGAGCGGGACGGCGGGGTCCTGGACGTCGAGGAGTTCCTCGCGTGAGCCGCCGGGCGGGCACGGGCACCGGCACCGGCGACCGGCTGGAGGTGCGCACCACCCGCACCGACCGGCTGCTCGGCGGCATCGAGCGCGTCGGCAACAGGATCCCCGAGCCGTTCGTGCTGTTCCTGGCCCTGTTCTGCCTGCTGGCCGTGGTGAGCACCGCGATGGCGCTGGCGGGCGTGAGCGTGGAGGTCCCCGGCTCGGGCGAGAGCAACCCGGTGCGCGGGTTCTTCACCGGCGAGGGCGTGCAGTGGTTCACCACGAACCTCGTGGACAACTTCGTCTCGTTCCCGCCGCTGGGCACCGTCGTGGTGATCCTGCTGGCGGTGGGCCTGGCCCAGCGCAGCGGGCTGATGGCGACGCTGGTGAAGGTCGCCTTCGCCGGCGCCCCGCGCTGGGCGCTGCCGTACGCGGTGGCGTTCATCGGCGTGGTGGGCAGCGTCATGGCCGACTCGGTGATGATCGTCATCCCGCCGCTGGCCGCCATGGTGTTCAAGGCGGTGGGCCGGCACCCCGTCGCGGGCCTGCTCGGGGCGTTCGCCGCCGCCGGCGCCGGGTACTCCACCTCCATCGCGGTCACCAGCCTGGACGCGCTCTTCGCGGGCATCACCTCCTCGGTGGCGCAGACCCTGCCCGACGCCGGCACGCCGGTGACCCCGGTGTCGAACTGGTACTACAACATCGCCAGCTCGCTGCTGCTGACCCTGGTGTGCGGCCTGCTCATCACCCGGGTGCTGGAGCCGATGCTGACGCGCACCGGGGTGCCCGTGGAGCAGCGCCCGGACGCCGAGGGCCCCGGCGCGGTGGAGGACGTGGACGACCTGACGGTCTCGCGCGCGGACCGCCGCGCGCTGGGGCTGGCCGGGGTGGCGGCCCTGGTCACCGCCGCCGCGCTCGTCGTGCTCGCGGTCGTGCCCGGGTCCCCGATGCGCAACGAGGCCGGCGGCTACCTGCCGGAGTCGCCGCTGCTGGACTCCACCGTCTTCCTCGTCGTGTGCATGCTCACGGTGCCGGCGCTGGTGTTCGGCCGGCGCACCGGCTCGCTGCGCCGGCTGGACCAGGTGCCGGCGGCGATGGGCGAGGCCGTCAAGGACATGGCCCCGTTCATCGTGCTGGCGTTCGTGCTGGGGCAGTTCGTGGCGCTGTTCACCTGGACGCGGGTGGGCACCTGGATGGCCGTGGCCGGCGCCGGCGGGCTGGAGTCGCTGAACCTCACCGGGTTCGAGGCGATCGTCGGGTTCGTGCTGCTGGCCACCGTGCTGAACCTGTTCATCACGTCGGGCTCGTCGATGTGGACCATCATGGGCGCGGTCTTCGTGCCCCTGTTCGCGCTGCTGGGGTACGAGCCGGCGTTCACGCAGGCCGCGTTCCGCGCCGGGGACTCCGCCACGCAGATCCTCACCCCGCTGAACCCCTACATCGTGGTGGTGCTGGCGATGCTGCGCCGCTACGAGCCGCAGGCGGGCCTGGGCACGCTGATCTCGCGGTTCCTGCCGTTCACGATCTGCTTCTGGGTCGCCTGGGTGGCGCTGCTGACGCTGTGGTTCGTGCTCGACCTACCGCTGGGCCCGGGGCAGTACTCGCGGCTGTAGGCCGCCGCGGGCGGCGGGCCCCCGCCCGCGCGACCGCGGCCC
>NZ_JBJLSG010000119.1:0-15396 GCF_050871925.1 Kineococcus gurbantunggutensis | reverse complement strand
CCCCCCCCCCCCCCCCCCCGCCCCCCCCCCCCGCCCCCCCCCCCCGCCCCCCCCCCCCCCCCCCGAGCCGCCGGCCGCGGCCGAGGCCCGTGCCGCGGCCGAGGCGAGGGCCGCCGCCGAGGCCCGCGAGGCCGCCGCCTCGCGGAGCACCACGACGCGCTCCGCCGCGCGGCCCCCCGCCGCCGTCGAGCAGCCCGGCACCGCCGCCGCGGCCGGCGCGACGGGGACCTGCACGGGCAGCAGCACGGCCGGCTACCCCAACGGCCTCATCCCGCGCAGCGCCCTGTGCCCGCTGTGGGGCGCTCCCGGCCACGTGCTGCGCGCCGACGCGGCCAACGCCTTCAACCGGCTCAGCCAGGCCTACGCGCAGGAGTTCAGCCGGCCGATGTGCGTGACCGACTCGTACCGCACCCTGGCGCAGCAGGTCGACGTCAAGCAGCGCAAGCCCACCCTGGCCGCCACCCCCGGCACCAGCCGGCACGGCCTGGGCATCGCCGTCGACCTGGGGTGCGGGGTGCAGAACTTCGGCTCGCCGCAGTTCACCTGGCTCAAGCGCAACGCCGCCCTGTTCGGCTGGCTGCACCCGGCCTGGGCCGAGCGGGTCAACGGCCCCTTCGAACCCTGGCACTGGGAGTACACCGGGTAGGGCCGTCCGTCCTGCGGACGGTGAAGTCGCGTGGATCTCACGCTCATGACGATGACCACGCGATTGCACATCGGCGCCAGCAGCGCCAGAATGGCGCCATGCCCAGCGTGCAGATCAAGGACGTCCCCGACGAGACGCACACCGTCCTGCGCCGCCGCGCCGCCCTGGCCCACCAGTCCCTGCAGGAGTACCTCCTCGCCAAGCTCATCGAGGACGCCAGCACCCCCTCCCTCGACGAAGTGCTCGACCGCGCCGGCGGACGAGCCGGCGGCAGCCTGTCCTTCCGCGACGCCGTGAAGGCGGTGCACGACGACCGTGATCGTCGTTGACGCCAGCGTCCTGGCCCCCGCCCTGGCCGACGACGGACCCGACGGCGACCGTGCCCGCGACCGCCTGCGCGGAGAGGTCCTCACCGCTCCCGAGGTCATCGACCTCGAGGTGGCCTCGGTCCTGCGCCGCGCCGCGAACGCAGGTCGCCTGCCGGAACGCCGCGCCGACCTGGCGCTGGACGACCTGATCGACCTGCCCCTGCGTCGAGCCGGTCACCGGCCGCTGCTGCACCGCTGTTGGGAACTGCGCCACACCGTCACCAGCTACGACGCCGCCTACGTCGCACTGGCCGAGGTGTTGGGCATCGTCCTGGTCACCGCCGCCGCCCGCCTGTCCCGTGCGCCGGGCATCACCTGCGAGGTGGAGGTCCTGCGCTGATCCCAGCGCCACAGGTACCGCTGAGCAAGACGTCGTCAACGTCTGCACATGCCGAGTTGCGGGCGGTCGAAGACACCGCGACCACCGCCGATGAGCACGGGACGGTCGCTCAACAGCCGGGGATGCTCCCGTCCCGCCGGTACCGCGCTCGGGCATCCTGGACCGGTGGAGGAACACCGGCGCTACCGCCCACGCGGTGCCGCGAGCCCGAACCCCTGCTGGCGCGCTGAGGTCAACACCACACCCCTGGCCAGCCAGCGGGCACCCCGCCCCGGGCCGGCCACCGACGTCGACGACGAGCGGCTGTCCGCACTGCGCCGCCGCGTCGTGGAGCCGGTGGTGACCAGCGTGCTCACGCCCGAGGAGGTGGAGCACCTCAGCGTGCACTGGGGCATCGACGGCGAGGAGGGCGACGTCTGGGTGCGCATCGACGTCCCCGATCAGCGACACGAGGTGCTGCTGCTCTCGCCCTGGTGGGTACCCGACCCGGGCGGCGACGACGGGCCGGTGACCGAGGCTCAGGTCGCGGCCCACTTCGGTGACCAGCTGGAGGGCTGGGTCTGCGAGACGTCCTTCGCCTGGGGTCAGCAGCGCCGGGCCCGCTACGAGCTGCCCGAGGCGTAGGCCGCCGGAAGCGGCCTCCTCATCACCGACGTCACAGTCATGCCCCATCGCGTGCGGAGCCGGTCGTGACTCCTCCGTCGATATCGGCCGAGCTCAGGGGGCTGATCAGACGCTTCCGGCGTCGGCGATGCGCCACGCCTCGGAATCGCCCTCACGCACCAGGACGTACCCCCACGACGTCGGCCCGTCCGGCATGCTCTCGTCCCCGCCGCGCAGGTCGAAGGTCACCGGCACGAACACCGCCTGAGCGTGTCCTTCCGCCGCTGTTCCCGTCGTCGACCGGGCCATCGCGGCGGACACCTCGACGTTCTCGATGCTCGGCGGATCTCCAGCCCAGTCGTCGCGACTGGAGTAGGGCTGCGTGGTCAGCGAGGTCGCCGTGGACTCATCGTGCTCCTGCAACGCGCCCAGGTAGGCGCGCACCACGTCCTCCGGTGAGGTGGCGGCACCCACCGCCGCAGACCCCGGCGAGGTGGTGCTGCCCGGCGATCCGGCGCAGGCCGTGAGTGCGGCAGCGGCGAGCCCGGCGGCGACCAGCAGGAGCGACGTCTTCACCGTCCCGGTGTAGCAGGCGACCCCCCACGGTCGGGGGCACTCGGGGGCAACTGCACCACGCGTCCACACGATCGCCGAAGGTGCGGTGTCACGGTCATCCCTCCCACCGTGGTCGATCGCAAGCGGCAGCGCGGCCCTGATCGGTGCACCGCCCGCTCGCCGACCAGCTACCTTCAGCCCGTGGACATCGACGTCGAGGTCGGCGACTGGGAACACTAGTGCTGTGGTGCAGCCATCGAGCGCAACGACGTCGTCAACCTCGACTGCATCCGCTGGACGGGCCCCGACGGCCGTGAGCACCTGGTCGAGACCCACCACGACCTCGAGGTGCAACCGCGTCAGCAGATCCGTGGCCGGGTGCTCGACATCCACCTCATGGAGGAGGGCAAGCCCACCCGGGCGCTGTTGCGCATACCCAGTGGACAAGCCCTCACCGGCTGGGACGACGATGACGACGGCCACCTGGAGGACCCGTGGACCGGTGAGGTCATCACCTCCACAAGCCGCACTTTTCTCATCACCGTCCAGACCACCCCGTAACGTGCGTTGCAGGCCCATCGGGTCGAGACCGACTTCACGATCGTGCCGCGATGTGAATGGTGCCCGCGCTCATCGGTAGCACCTCACAACCGTGGTCAGGGCGCCGGCGGCGTCGATGTCGGACATCCGCTCCCGTAGGCGTGCAGCGGGTCATCGGCGGCAGGACCGTCCATCCACGGCACCCCGTCGACCAAGACCTCCGCGTCCCCGGAGGGCAAAGGGATGCTCAGCTGCATCGGCACCATGATGTACGTCGTCTCGGTCACGGCACCCCGGTCCTGGACGTCCACGCGCACCGTGGAACCAGGGGGGTGCTCCGGGGACTCACCGACACACATGACCATCTGCGCGGTGCTCTCTGGTGACGAGCTGGGCGTCGACGACGACGTCGGGCTCACCGCGGTGGTCGCCTCGGGGTCCGATGAGGAGGAACCGGAGCAGGCGGCCAAGCCCAGCATCAGCAGGCAGCCCAGCATCGTGGGCTGGCCGCTGAGCCGCATGGTGATCATCGCTTGAGTCAAGCACCCCGGAGCGTTGATGTCCGCGCATCGGCCAGGTAGCTGGCCCTGCGGGCGACGTCACGGTCGTCCCGCGTTGTGCGTGCCCCTGCCGACGTCGCTTCTCGATGCACCCGGCCCCACCACCGGGTCACAGCACGGCGATGTCTAGGACGACCAGGGCCACCATCACCAGGAGGAGCACCACGCTCAGCACCCGCACCACACGACTCCGCTCACCCCAAGGCAGCATCAGCTCCGCCCCCACCACGAGGAGCACGCAGCTCGACACCACCTCACCCGGGCTGCTCGTCTTCACGAGCAACACGACCGCGAGGAACACGAGCACGAGGCCGACGCAGGTCCTGAAGCCGAAGCGCTCCTGCTTGGCAGGGGACGCCTTCTGGTCATGCTCAGTGCTCATCCCCAGATGCTTGCAGACCTCGACGGCGGTCACCACGACCTCCCGGTCATCCCGCGTTGTGCGTGATAGTCAGCCGCCGGTGACGTCGTGGTGTTGCCGAAGAGCGGCTGATCAGGGCAACCGAGCGCTCATCAATCGGGTAGCGCCCGGCCCGACGCGCTGAAAGCGTCGCCCCGTGACGCAGAGCGCGACCGCGGCGGCCCAGGAGTGCATCTTCTGCGCCATCGCCGATCACGAGGCCGAGGCCAGCAGGGTGTACGAGGACGAGAGCGTGATGGCCTTCATGGACCGCTACCCCGTCACCCCCGGGCACCTCCTGGTCGTGCCGCGCCACCACGCGGTGGGACTGGAAGACCTGGACAAGATCACGGGTGGTCACGTCTGGGCGGTGGCTCACGACCTGGCCCGAGCCTTGCGCCGCTCGACGTTGCGCCCCGAGGGGATCAACCTCTTCCTGAACGACGGCGAGGCCGCCTTCCAGACGGTCTTCCACGTCCACCTGCACGTCCTGCCCCGCTACAGCGGAGACGGCTGGCCCGTCGAGAGCCTGCCCGCGACGCTGGAGCGGGACAGGCCGCGCCTGGACAGCGACGCAGGCGAGATCAGAGCGGTCCTTGCTCACCGCACGGGCGGGCACCCGTACGGTGCCTGAGGTCGTTGAGGTGTTCACGATCATCCCGAGCTCAGCGCACGACCATGGTCGGCTGCGATGCCCGCTCCTGGCGCGAGCCGGGTGCGATCGTGCTCGGCCAGCGACGTCGCGCACTTCTCACCAGCACGCGTCGCGCGAGACCGGCCCGCGCTCCTTCGGGGGAAGTGCCCACACCTGCGTGCCGGCACGGGCAGACTGCCTGCCACCCCGTGAACGAGGCAGACGAGGAGCACCACGTGCGACGCGCATGCACCACCACCGCGACCGCGGCGCTGATCGCGCTGGCCCTCGCCGGCTGCGGGGGCGCCGTCGATGACGCCGAGGAGCAGTTGAGCGAGCACTTCCTCGACCCGCTGACGCAGGCGGGCATCACCCAGGTCGTGCAGAGCACCTGCCGCTTCGGCACGGACGTCGATGCCGTGTGGCACCTGCAGGCCGCCATCCGGTTGCAGGCGCCCAAGCAGCAGGTGGCCGACGTCCTGGCCGGCTCCGACGTCTTCGTCGAGCCCGAGCGCGAGCCGCGCCCGGTGTGGCAGGAGGGCACCCAACCCGGCGCAGGCGGGGGCGGGGGCTTGAGCTGGCCGGGTGAAGGCCGGTACGGCTGGCACGGCAACATCAGCACCGCGGGCGAGGACACGCTGCTGCGCGTGGTGTTCAACAACGCTGAGCACGACGGCCTGGGCGCCAGCATCGGGTGGGCGGAACTGTGCCCCGAGACCACGCCGGGCGAGGGCGCGGGAACACCCCCGGCACCGTCAGGTTGAGCGGTCCTCAGCGCCTGTGCCCACCCGGCTCGGTGCTGCCCGCACTCGCTCGCTCGTGGCGCGAGCCACGACGTCGACGACCTCGCGGTCTTGCCGAGGAGCGAGTGACCACCAGCAGCGCTGAGCCGGCCTCTCCATCACCTTCCTGGACTGCCGGTGTGGACGATGAGGAGCTCTTCACCGAGCTGACACGGCGCCTGCGCGAGCACGTCGACCCCGACGTGCAGTACCTCGACGGTGCCTTCGTGCTGCACCGCTGGGGCTTCGCCACCGACCCCTCACCGGCCGGCACCGCCCTGGACCCGCCCCTGCAGTTCCACATCACCGCTCAGCATCTGGGCACCCTCTGCCGCGACATGGCCGCCGACGCCGTCAGCGCCTTCGGCGGGCAGTCAGCGCAGGCAGCGCTCAACCTGCTCTTGACCCACCTGGACGAGACCCTCGAGGTGGGCTTCGACCGCGACCCGAGCCGCCGTCACGTGCTGACCGAGCCCTACCTCGCCTTCGTCTCCGACCCCTCCACCCCTGACCAGCCGTTGCCGGCGCTCGAGCCGATGGCCCAGACGAACGGGGACGGGAACGCCTACGCCTTCGCGCCACTGTCTGGAGCCGTTCACCGCGGCACCGTCGACGGGACGGGAGCAGACACGTCCTCGACTCGGCAAGAGGGCAACCCAGCAGGCGCTGCGCCCGGTACCGTTCGGCGTCGACCACGCTGACCGTCCCGTCCCGCCACGAGCTGCGCCCGGCCCAGCACCCTGCTGAGCCAGTCGCCCCCGGAGCTGCACGGCTGCGCCGTCGTGCCGCGATCCTGAGGGAACGTCGCGGTCATCCCGCAATCCGTGCGACCGCGGAAGTGCCACGGGTAGGCGGACACCTCCTGCACCGATCGATGCCGCTCAACGCCCCCGGCGCAGGTCGTCCAAGATCGCCTGCACGTACCCCGCGCGGTCGGTGTCGGAGACGGCGAACACGAGGGCGTGCAAGACGGTGAGAGCCGCCTCCAGCAGCGAGGACCAAGCCCGGAACGCCGACCAGCGCGCCAGGACCTCCAGCGCCAGGACACCCCGGTCGTGCCTTTCCCCCTCGACCAGCACCCAGCGAGGCTCACGCCCCGCTTCACCGGCTAGCGCCTGCTCCCAGGAACGGGAGGAGAAGGGCTCGGGCAGGCCCTGGCCTCGCTCGACGGCCTCGAACGACGCCTGCACCCAGGGGAGGCCATCCACCCCGGCACCGGCGCAGAGCTCCCGCGCGCGTTCCAGCAGCACGACGGGGAAAGGGTAGAGCTGTGCTCCCTGCACGACCTGGACCACGTCGGCGTCGAGGCCAAGCAAGGCCTGCACCTGATCGACGAAGCCCCGCTCGCGCGGTCCGAGCGGTGGCGGCGGTGCGAACCGCTCCGGTGGGGGAGCGTCCCACGCCTCGTCGCTCACGATGACGTCGACCGTGTGCAGCGCGTGCGCTGCGCCCAGTTCGTCGGCTTCGTGCCCCAGGTAGGGGTCGGGGTCGGGATCGGCGTAGCCGCAGGCGTCCTGAGGCCGCCGGTCGGAGGGGTCCTGGCCCTCCGCCTCCAGCAGCAGGCGGCGCAGTTCGGCGCGGGCGAGATCCTTCACCTGCGCCGCCCGGTCCTCACCCACGTTCCACAGCAGGTGCGACACGTTGCCGGCCGCTGCACCGAAGGCGTCGTGGCCGACGGCTTGGAGGACGAGGAACAGCGCCTGCCCACCCGATCCGCCGTCGCCGGTCGCGGGGCACCGCGGGTCGGCGCTCAAGCGGTCGTAGACGACGTCGGGGCGGAACCACCGCGGCAGCGGCTGGTCGGTGTGCAGGGCCCGCAGGGTTTCCCGCATCCAGTCCAGCCCCTCGATGCCGGCCTCACGGCAGGCGACGTCGACGCTCCAGTACGCCAGCGACCGTTGCACCGCCGCAGGTGCTGCATCGAGGGCGTCGGTGAGAGCGCGGTCGGTGCGGGCGAGGTCCTCGGCGTACAGCCGCACCCGCGCAGAGGGCACGTCACCGTTCCAAGCGCTCTGCAGGTCCTCCTGGACGGCGGCCGGGTCCAGCTGCCGGTGCGCCCAGCGGGCGTGGTCGCTGCCGACGCGCACCACCACGTCCGGGGCGGGCGCAGCCGGCCACAGGATCAGCTCGCAGCGCTCCAGCTCACCGTCGTCCGTCGAGGTGCCTTCGGGGCGGTAGCGCGCGAGGCAGTAGCGGGCGCGGTAGTCGCGCACCGGCAACCGGACCTCGCCCGCGGTGTCAGCGGTGCAGCCGACGATGAACAGCTCCGGCGCCGTCGGGCGGTAGGACGCCTCGACGACGTCTGGCCACTCCTCAGCCGGGGGAGGCTCGGTCTCGGTCAGGACAACACGCAGGGCGATCGTGCCGGTGTGCGTTCCCGTCATCATCGTCAACGCTCCCGGCGAGCCGGCGCCCAGCAGGGCGTTGCTCTGTCCTCGGAACGCCTCGGTGTGGTCCGTCTCGACGTCGAGGCCGGTCAGGTACATCTGCGAGTAGCTCAGCCACACCTCACCGTCGAACAGCACGCTCATCCGTGCCACCCTGCCACGCCCTCCACCTCACCGGTAGGACCCTCCACTGCAGCCACTCGGATGGGCTCCAGAACCACAGGAGGCGACCGCGGACGACGCACGGTCATCCCGCCGTCCGCCCTGCCCGGTAACCGGTGGACGATGGACCCGTGGACGACGACCTCCCGGTGCTGACGCCTCACGTGGACGCCGTTCGCCGGGCCTGGGAGCACCTGGCCGGCTCGTCCTCGCAGTTCTCCGCCGCCTCCAACCCCCGCGTCGTCGTGGCCCCTGACTCCCGCCTCTGCCCACCCGGCTGGTGCGGCTTGGTCGTCATCTGCGGTGCCACCATCGCCACCGCACCCGACACCGCCCAGGCTGACGTGCTGCGGCGCGGCTTGGAGGACCTGCTGGCCACCGGTTCCACCGGCCCCACCCCGCAGTCGTCCTCGACGTTGGCCCACCGGCTCCCCGTCACCGACGTGCTCGGGCCCACCGACCTGGCCTACCTCCTGACCGACCTTTCCGACAGCAGCCTGGCCGCAGCCAGCAGCGCCCGTCCCCTCGACGTCGCCAGCCCACTGATCCAGGAGCTGCTCGCCGCCTGCTCACCCGAGGACGCCGCTGAGGCCGCCATCGACACCCTGACCTCACCCGCCTTCGTCCTCGTGCGCGGCGGCGCGGCCCTGGCCGTGGCCGGCTACGAACGCTGGCCCGGCTCCCTCGCCCACCTGTGCGTGATCACCCACCCCATGGCACGCGGCGCCGGCCTGGCCCGCGTGGTGGCCGCCGCAGCTACCGACCACGCCCTACGTGCCGGCCTGCTGCCGCAGTGGCGAGCCCGCCCGACCGCCTCACGACGCCTCGCGCGCGCCTTGGGCTACCAGTCGCTCGGGCACCAGCTGAGCGTGCGGCTGGCGCTGTAGAACAGCTCAGGAGACTTTCCGGTCATCCCGCGTCGCGGGGTCATCCCGCGTCGCGGGTCGTTCGCTCAGTCGACCGCGGCGAACAGCAGGCTGTCCTCACGGCGGCCTCGGATGAGCACGTGCGAGCGCAGCCACCCCTTCCCGCCGCATCCCGATCCTGGTCAGCACCCGCTGCGAGGCCACGTTGCCCGGGCGGCACGTCGCCTCCACCCGTGCCAGTCCCAGCTCCTCGCGCGCGAAGCCCAGCACCGCCGCGGCGGCCTCGGTGGCGTAGCCCCGGCCCCAGTGCGCCCGGGCCAGGACGTAGCCCATCACCCCGCGCCGGTGCTCGTGGCTGGTGACCGTCGCCGAGCACGCCCCGATCACGTCCCCGGCTTCAGCGCCCGCGATCGTCACCGCCCACGTCATCGAGTCGGGCTGTTCGGCCGCGGAGGCGGCGAGCACCTCGTCGATGAAGGCCTGCGACTGGGCCGGGGTGTTCGGTCCCCAGTCGGTGTAGCGGCACACCTCCGGGTCGCCGGCGTAGGCGTGCACCGCCTCGACGTCGCCGGGGGTGAAGGCCCTCAGCAGCAGCCGCTCCGTCGTCAGTTCCAGCATCCGCTGACCGTAGGGGGGCGTCGGGACCGAACGCACGGTCATCCCGCTGGCCAGGACGTTGACCACCCCACCGCCTCGTCGAGAAGCGGATGCCTGATCTGCTCGTCGAGCCGAGCTGCAGCACCGGCACGAGATGCCGGGTTGCGGGCCACCGAGCGCACCGACAGGCCGTCCGACGCAGCCGGCTCTCACTACGTTGTCCCCATGTCGAACAGGACCCCCGACGGCTGGTGGCTGCTGGCACCGCTCGCGCTGATCGCCCTCACGTCCTGCTCCAGCGGAGCGGACGAGGACCCGGGCCCCACGCCTGACGCCCTCACGCAGATCACGGACATCGCCTACGACGCAGCTGCTGCGGCCGGCGACGACCCTCGCGGTGCAGGTGCCGGTGATGGACGCCGGACGTCCAGCGTGAGCCTGGGCGGTTTCACCGCAGGTGCCACCTACGGCGCCTGCACCGCGTGCACCGGAGGAACCAGCATCGGCATGGACCTGGCCGGTACCGCCGTCACCCTCGACTGCGACGGCCAGGCGCACCGCGTCGATGCTCTGGTGCTGCCGAACGACACCGCGACGTTCGAGGTCACCCGGCCCAGCGAGGTGCCCTCGCAGTGGGCTGTAGCGATCACGATGAGGTGATGCGCCACCGACCGCGCTCGAGCCGTCAGCAGGCAGCGGACCGCGTGGACCCCCGCCAGGGTCAGGCGTCCACGCTGCGGCGCGGTCGCGCCGGCAGTTCACGGCCTCGGCCTCCCGCTCACGGCGCATCGTGCGCGGTCACGGGCTGCTGACGACGCCCCGGCACGACGGCAAGCGCGTGGTCCACCGCCTCGATCGACGCCCCCTGGCCCACCCACCACGGACCGGCCCGGACGAAGCCCCTCCACGCTCCCGCGTGATCACATGCGGTCGAGGTCCGATCGCTGCAAGGAGCCGACGATGCCCCGCCCTCACGCCGCCGCGCTGACCCCAGCCGTCGTCCTGCTGCTGGCCGCCACTGCGTGCACCGCGGCGACCCCAGACGGCGCACCGCCACTGACCTCAACGCCCTCGACTCCGTGAGCACTGCGGCGGCCCCAGCCCCCTCTGGTCATCCCGCTGTCCGCGCGGCTGGCGACTGCACGGTCATCCCGCTGGCCAGGACGTCGTTGACGTCGCGGTCTCGCCCATGGCCGCCGGTCACGCGACGGCGCGGCTGCCTGCCGAACACCGCCCGACGGACCCAGAAGGCAGGGGCCGACGGACCTCCCCAGCTGAACGCTCCGGAGGCGAGGAGGGAGCAGGTGCGGAGGACCTCCTGCAGGACACCCTGGAGCGCACCTACCTGCACTGGCGCCGGGTGAGCGAGCCCTCCGCCTACGCCCGCACCGTCGTGGCCCGCGCGGTCACCGACCGCTGGCGCCGCCTGGGCCGGCGCCCCCGGGAAGTACCCCTCGACGCGCTCTGGCCCGACCGTGCCAGCCAGCAGCCCGGCCACCTCAGCGCCCGCGCCGAGCTCGCCGGCACCGGTGGGCCAGATGCCCCGACCCGCTACGCCGAGCAGGACGAGGCCGTCACCGCGCTGCGCCGGCTCTCCCCGCGTCAACGCGCGGTGCTGGTGCTGCGCTACCACGAGGACTGGAGCGAAGCGCAGATCGCCGATGCGCTGAACTGCTCCACCGGCACCGTGAAGACCCAAGCCTCCCGTGGCGCGAGCCGCGCTGCGCACGGTCGTGGCGCGTTCGGTGTGCGGTCACGAACGGGAGAGCCTCACCACTGCTACGACGATCACCAGGTCACGGCCGACGTGGTGGCCCGCACGACCACCGCCCCGCGCTGACCAGGGATCGTCTGGAACCGCCCGACGAGCCTCCCGTCGGGTGCCGTCGCCACCACGACGTGCAGGCTGCCCATCTGCTGCTCATCGACCTCGGCGACGGTCACCTCAGCCACCCCGCCCGCCGCGCCCACCCGCTCCCGCAGCACCACCACCTGGTCCTCAGGGATGCGGTAGTCCGAGCTGACCCGCTGGCACACCCCCCGCTCGTCGTCGTCCTGCAGCGCCGCCAGCACGCCGGTCACCGCCTCCTCGGGATCGCCTGCCCCGGCCCCGCAAGGACGGGTGACGCGCCAGAAGACCGACGCGCTCACCACGACCAGCAGCACCAGCGCGCCGGCCAGGACGAGCGTTGTGAGCGAGCGGGACGGCCGGACGTCCTCGAGCGGTTGTGCCACCCACCCACCGTGCCGCACCGACGGGCGCCGCGAGACGGCTTCACCTCACCTGCACACCCGGGGCGGAGGTCGACGACCTCACGGTCATCCCGCTGGGCGCGCGGTCGTGCCGAGAGCCGGATCGGAGTCGGTGCCCCTCAGCCGAGCGGGGCGAAGCTCTGCGGGGACGCCTGCACCGTGGCCCGGACAGCGGCTCCGAGGGCGTCGGTGTCCAGCAGGCACGAAGCGTTGATGCGCTCCTCCGGGACGTCACCGCGCGCATCGTCGGCCGCGGCGCTGAAGCCCTCGTCCCCGCGGTGCGTCCTGATGGCCGGCGCGTCCCACTCGCAGGCCCGGTTCCACAGGGCGTCGAACTCCTCGTCGGTCACGGACACGACGGTACCGAGACGCCCGTGCTCGGGGAGGTGCTCCTCGCGCAGAGACGGACGAGGGCGCCCGTCAGGACGGTCCTGCCCCGGACACCCGGTCGTCCCGCCGTCCGTGCGGTGAAGCCGCACCTGGTGGGCGAGCACGGTGAGGCGTGGTGCCGCACCCCGACCCGACCCGCACGGCAGACAGCTGCCCACCACCGCCGAGCCGGACCCCGAACGGCCAGGCACCCCGGCCGGAGCGCAGGTGCGCAAGAGTCGCCCCGTGAACCTGACCGCGTGCCGTGAGCACTCCCCAGCAGAGTGGATCGCCACCCCCGAGCGCCCCTGGCACCGCCTGGTCGGCCTCGGACCCGGCGGCTACCCCGCCTACGCCCGCCTGCGCTTCATCCCCGACCCCACCGGCCCCGACCAGGCCGAAGCCGACGTCGACAGCGAGAACACCGCCGCCCTCGAGACCGCACGCCTGCGCACCACCGCCGCGGTCCTGGCCGCCCACACCGGCACACCCCGGCGGTGCTACTTCGCGATCTGGGACGGCTGGGGCTACCTGCCCACCGCCCACGACGTCCCCCTCTGGTCCCCGATCGCCGAACGCAGCTACTTCCTCTTCACCGGCGACCTGCACGAGCTGGGCGAACCCGCGGCGTGGGAGGCCGCCCTGCGCCCCCTCCACCACCCCGCGAGCTCCGGCCGCCCCGACCCGGCGTTCGTCTGGCCCGCTGACCGGGCGTGGTGCCTCACCCGAGACGTCGATCCCCACTACGCCACCATCGCCGCCTCCACCGCAGCGGTCGACGACCTGCTGCACGTCCCCGACCTCGACATCGTCCGCGCCGACCCCGATGAAGACCCGCCCCACTACCTCTGAGCGAGCGAGCGAGCGCCGACGACGCTCGTGCATGCGCTCAGCGACGTACGCTCGTGGCGCTGGCCAGGACGTCGACGACCTCGCGGCCTTGTCGAGGTCCGCAGGATCACTTGGCTCAGCGCTGGAGGAGGTGCGGAGGCGTGCGCCGGAGCCCACGGATCGACCCCGGCAGCCGTCAGCGGCCGCCTCCCGCTGCTGGGTCGAGCAGGCGTCGTCGACGGCTGACGGCTCGGCGTTGACGGCGGACCGTGCTCATCAGCCACAGCGTGACGAGCACCAGCAGCAGGACCCGATGGGGCAGCCCTGACCGGTCGTCCTCCACGGCGGAGACGATCAGCAGCAGCACCGCTGCGGCGACGACGACCGACTGGGTCACGACGAGGAACACGTGAAAGCGTCTCGACGACGGCGAGCCGGCAGGAGCCACCGCGACAGTGTTCCAGGAGGTGACAGACGGTTCCACCACCGGGTGGGGGACGCCGCGCGGGTGGTGGTCGGGGCGGGTCCCGGGCCCGGTGGCCGCGGGGGTCAGGCCGGGGCCGGCAGCGCCTGCAGCCAGGCCCGCCAGGCCGGTTCCTCGCGCTGCACGTAGTCCGCCGCGTCGGCGGAGAACAGGTACGCCCGCACGCCCGCCGTCGCCTCGCCCTCGCCCAGCTCGTGGGTGAAGGCGCTGAGCACCCCGGGCACCGGCGCGGTGAGCCGGACCAGCGCCTGCCGCCGGCCGACGCGCTCCACCGTGCCGGTGGCGCCGCGCACCTGCACGGTCGTGCCCTCCGCGCCCAGCCCGAGCGCGTCGTGCAGGACCGTCCACAGCGCCTGCGCGTCGCCCGGGTGCGCGGCGCTGACCTCCAGCGGCGTGGCCCGCTGGCCGGGGAAGTGCGACAGGTACAGGCGCAGGTTGTCGAAGAACGGCCTCCAGCTCGAGCCCATGTCCTCCCAGAACTCCGACTCCCAGGCGGCGCCGGTGCCGAAGCCGCTGCTGGTGACCCGCACGACGCAGGTGCCGCCCGAGCGCGCCTCGACGAGGAACTCCGACGTCAGCGGGCTCAGCGCGTCGGGGTCCTGCCCCATCAGCGCCGCCCAGTCCTCCTCGTAGACCAGGCGCCGCGGCGGGTCCCAGCCGGTGACCCGCCCGTCCGAGCCCATCTGCGGGCCCATGGTGAAGTGCAGGGACCCGCCCTCGCGCTCCTCCATCTCGGTCGGCAGGAACCAGGCGCTCATGCCCTCGGCGGTGGCGATGGCCCGCCAGACCTGCTCGGCGGTGCCCGGGACCTCGACGCTGAACTCGAGGCGGTACGGGACGTGCGGTGTCGCGACGTTCGGTGTCGTGCTCACGGTTCCTCCTCGACGAGCGGGTGGGCGGCGACGACGAGCCGGTGCGGGCGCCCGTCGTCGTGGTGGTAGCGAGCGGCCAGGTCGAGCACGGCGGCGGTCAGGTCGTCGGCGAAGGCGGCCCGGTCGGCGGCCGAGCGGAAACCGATCCTGGTGTCGATGCTCAGGGTCGGCAGGCGCCTGCCGGACGCGTCGGCCCGGCGCGCCAGGGCGCCGACCTCGCGCACCAGCCGACCGGCCAGGGCGACGAGGTAGCCCGCCGAGAGGCGGTCGGCGTTGGCGTCCGGGTCCGCGGCGGACGCGCTCAGGGCCGCGGGGGAGACGACGTAGGAGGCCGCCGAGGCCTGCAGCACCCGCTCGGTGATGCCCCCGTGCCGGCGCTCCTCGGACAACCGCACCAGGCCGTGCGCCTCGAGCGCCTTGAGGTGGTAGTTGACCTTCTGGCGCGCGATGCCGACCCGGGCGGCGAGCCCGGCGGCGGAGGCCGGGACGGCCAGTTCGCCGAGCAGCCGGGCCCGGACCGGGTCCAGCGCGGCGGCGGCCGCCTGCGCGTCCTCGATGACCTCGACGTCCTGCACGTCTCCACGGTGCTCCTGACAAGAAATGTTGTCAAGGGTTCGCGCGGAACCCCGCGGTGAGCACCCGCAGGGTCGCGCGGGGGCACCGGCCGGGCGTGGGGGAGCGCCGTGCGCGGCGGGTTTCCCCGCCCGCTTGCACGCCGTGATCGTCAGGTCTTCACTGAAGGGGGTCGAAACCCGTCGCCGCGCCGTGCACGAGAACCGGAGTCCCCCATGGCCAGATCCGAGCACGCCGTCTCCTTGAACACCCCGGCCGCGCTGGCCGTCGGTTCCAGCCCGCTGGAACTCCCCGTGCGCCGGGCAGGTCGCCGCTACGGCGTGCTGACCGTCAGCGCCCGGGGCGTGCAGTGGAACCCCTCCACCAGCCGCCCGCCCGTCGAGGTCAGCTGGGAGGACCTGCCCGGCGCCCTCGCCTCCGCGGCGTCCTCGGCGGCGTCCCCCGCGGACGCGGGCAGCGCCGGGGGGGGGGGGGGGGGGGGGGGGGGGGGGGGGGGGGGGGGGGGGGGGGGGGGGGGGGGGGGGGGGGGGGGGGGGGGGGGGGGGGGGGGGGGGGGCGGGGGGGGGGGGGGCGG